>JBIPOY010000003.1:0-25759 GCA_044378705.1 Saprospiraceae bacterium | reverse complement strand
TGAGGTTCATGCCTGACTGTCGGGACTGTCACTACCTACCGCAGTATTCCCTTTTTTAAATATTCCAAAAACCACTGCGACAAAACCAGCGACCATCAGCATGGGCGCCAAAGTGATGCGTATCGGACTATAAATCCGTTCCGGCTCCCACTTGTTGGGATCGGGCATGGCCCCGCCTGTCATGGCAATAAGCCCGACCAATACCAACAACAACCCAATACCCATGTAAATAAAATTCTGACGCCCAAAAATGAGAACATCGTTGCCACTCGTATTAAAAATGGTATCTTTTTGTTCTGTACGACGGGCGGGAGCCGGAGTCGGTGATGCTTTTTTAGCCGCAGTTTGCGGACGTTGTGCTTGCTTTGCCATTTTATATTTGTTTCTATTGTGCTTAAGATCGTGTCAATCGTATGTTGAAAAACCGATAAATACCCTTTATAGTCAACACAAAGGGGTAGTGAATGCAGTGTGGTTGCAATCCTTTAAAATCAAATATTTGCAATCAAATCATCAAAATCACTTTAATAACCCTAATAAAGGTCGTCGATGCGCATGCGAAGAAATTTGTGAACAACAAACCAAGTACTCAGTCCGGAAATCAGAATACCCAGCAATATCAAGGCTATCATCACCAAAACTGTCCCGTTTGGGTCTTCCAATTGCTCCAACTCCGGAATCAACGAACGCAACCACCACTGGGTAAGTAAAAGGGCTACTATTGCCAAGACTGCACTCCAAAGGCCATTGATGATGCCGCGATGGATATACGGTCGACTGATAAATTCCCAAGACGCACCCACCAACTCCTGACTCTTGATGAGTATCCTGTTGGAAAAAAGTGCCAGCCGGATGGTGTTGTGAATCAGTGCAATGGCTGCAAAAATGAGAAATATTCCCAACACAAGGGTAATGAGGCCAATGTTCTGAATATTTCTGCTGACATTACCCGTGTTTGCCGCCTCAAAGTACAAGTCGCTTACCAATGTATCTTGTCGCAATGCTTCTCGCCATTGCATCAATTTTTTATCTTCTAAAAACTCCGCTTTCACATTGAATCGTACGACATCACGCAACAAATCAGGCATGTCTTCCAACATACTCTCATCGCCTAAGTCTTCCCGCATCGTAGCGGCGGCCTGCTCTTTGGTGATGAATTTGACTGTTTCTTGTTTCACAAATGGATGCTGTTGCACCTGATTTACAATGCGAGAAACGTCTTCTTGGGATATTCCTGGTTTAAGTTCCAGCCAAATATCCACTTTCTCTTTGAACAAGGTCACTAACTTGCGGCCGTGTAAGGCCATGAGTGCAAAAAACCCCAAGACAAACAAGACCAGCGCGACACTGGCAATGGCATAAAAGTAATTGGGCTTAACTCTTGGCATACCTTTGATAAAAACAGATGAAAATGGGGGGCAAAGCGTTTGCAAAGGTAGAATAAGCTATCTGTTTTCTACTATCACCAGCTTGGTTCACACAAAATTCGCTCAACCAATTTATTCCAATGAAAATATTTTGCTTTTTTCTGTTTTCACTTTGGCTCCTGCCACCTGCAGAGACCTTTTTTCCCATCCAACCGGGTGACAAAACCTACTTTAAAAATCCGTCCTTCGAAGACAAGCCGAAGGCATCGGCTTCCCCTAAAGGCTGGAACTCGGAAATGCCCGGCAGTACACCGGATATTCTCCCGGGAGCCTGGGGGCTAGACGTTGCCCCTCAGGATGGAGCAACGTGCGTCGGATTGGTCACGCGGTCTGACGGAACAACCGAAAGTATTTCCCAAGCCCTCTCAAAACCGTTGATCGGAGAGACGTGCTATACGTTTTATATTTACCTCGCACACACGGATAAATATGTAGGATTTAACCATCCTGCCCGTATCAGGATATGGGGCAGTGCGACCAAGGGCGATAAAGGAACCTTACTGGATGCATCTCCTCTCATCAACCACAGCGATTGGAAGCGGTATCAGTTTCAGTTTTTCACCCCAAGAGAAATCCGTTACCTCACACTGGAAGTTTGGTATGGCCCAGGCACTACCTTCCATTACAACGGCAATATATTATTGGACAATTGCTCGCCGATGGAGCAGTGCGCAAGGGCGTAAAATTTAGTCTGTACCCTCCTCAAACAAGCTGGTTTGTTGGGTAATATCTGATTTGGGCAACAACCTAGACTCACTTTCATCAATTTCTTTTACGGCTCCGAGCATTTGGTCACTCAAACGATTTCCAACAGCCTTCCAGCCTTTCAGGTCCATAAAATCACCGATGGAAACCTCTCCGGTCATAGCTTTGCCCTTTATTTTCAAGGTGTATTTGATGCGAGGGTTTTCTTTCACCGAGGCAAAAAGAATTTTTGATTTTGGGTGGTCTGTCAGGAAAGAGAATCGCTCTTTCAATTTATTGGTTTCTACATGAAAGCGCTTCACCATGGTCCACCCTTTATTGCCGTCAAAATGAACAGCATTGACCACTAGTTCCGGGGTAAACTTACAGAGATGCTGGATCTCCTTGACATCAAATCGCTGCTGCACATCCGTGTCTGTCACTTCATAAGAGCCATCGTTGTACAGCAAGAAGATACTGTCGCCGGTATCAAATTCCCCCAATAAGTTGCCTCGTTCCTGGGTGTTGAGCCGTCCGGTTATGTCATCAAACCAAAGCTTTTGTGCACCAATAGTACTTTTTCCAACCTCTTTCTGTTTGATTTGCTTGACCGGATACTTGGTGAGGACATTGCCTTGGGAGTCACGACCTTTGATGGCAAGCTCGGCAAAATCATAGTCAAATACCTTAACCCTTGCCGTACTGGCGGCTGTCAGGATAATCTGTACCACCTCACTTTCGCCGTTGGGATTGACGGTGAGATAGAGCATTTTAGAGCCTTTCACATCCGAGCCGAGTTGATAATCCTTGTCGCGGGTAATGGCCGTAACATTGATTCGTTTGACAAACGACTTTCCCGTTTTAGCATCTAGGTACGCCATGTTGTACGTGGTTCGCTCGTCGTTTTTCTTCCACACGGCCACGTGTATGATGTCTTTACCGACAAATGTTTTTTCACCGATGCGCACCACCTTCATCACCCCATCGCGGCGGAAAATGATGATGTCATCAATATCAGAGCAGTCCTGTACAAACTCATCTTTTTTCAGGCTGGTACCAATGAACCCGTCGTTTCGATTGACGTACAACTTGGCGTTGTTGGCCACCACTGCAGAAGCCTGGATGGTGTCAAATGCGGCTATTTCCGTGCGGCGCTCCCGGCCCTTCCCGTGTTTGGTCAGCAGCGTTTCAAAATAATCAACCGCATATTCGATGAGGTGTGCCAGATGATGCTTGGTTTTTTCGAGTTCAGCGTTCGTTTTGGAGATTTCTTCATCCGCCTTAAATGCGTTGAACTTGGAGATTCGTTTGATGCGTATCTCTGTGAGGCGCAGGATATCGTCTTCTACCACATCGCGCAACAATTTAATTTTTTTTGTTTCCGAGACATACCCGGGCTCCGATGGCGTACACACAAAGCGTTTCAAGCCAACATCAATGGTAGAGATCACTGCCTCCCAGGTTTCACACTCCTCGATGTCGCGGTAAATTCTGTTTTCGATGAATATTTTTTCCAGCGATGCAAAGTGCAGTTTTTCTTCAAGGTCTTTTTTCAGGATCTCCAACTCCATTCGAAGGAGTTCCTTGGTATTTTCGGTGCTGATGCGCAACAATTCATTGACATCTGTAAAGAGGGGCTTATTCTCAATAATAACACAACAGTTGGGGCTGATGCTCACTTCGCAATCCGTAAAAGCATAAAGAGCGTCTATGGTTACATCCGGGCTTACGCCAGGCTGTAGTTCAATCTCAATATCAATGTCAGCCGCTACCTTATCAATCACTTTCTTGATCTTGATCTGACCTTTTTCATTGGCTTTCACAATGGACTCCATGAGGTCTCCGGTATTGACCCCGAAAGGTATTTCCGTGATTTGCAGTGTTTTCTTGTCCATTTCCCGAATCCTCGCGCGGACACGAATTTTTCCTCCACGCGCACCACCATTGTAATTACTCGCATCAATAAGCCCTCCCGTGGGGAAGTCTGGTATCAACTCCGACTTCCGGCCTTTCAGGCTGGCGATACTAGCTTTTATGATTTCGATAAAGTTGTGCGGCATTATTTTGGTACTCAAACCCACCGCAATGCCCTCTGCCCCGTGGGCTAAGACGAGCGGAAATTTCATGGGCAAATTAACCGGCTCACGCTTACGACCATCATAGCTCATTTGCCAAACCGTCGTATCGTGGTTGAAGGCTATGTCTAAGGCAAATTTGGTCAGACGTGCCTCGATGTAACGCGGTGCTGCGGCTGAATCACCCGTACGATAATCCCCCCAGTTGCCCTGACAGTCTATCAAAAGTTCCTTCTGCCCCATGTTTACCATTGCATCACCAATGGCAGCATCCCCGTGCGGATGAAATTGCATGGTTTGACCAATAAGATTGGCTACTTTGTGGTAACGTCCATCGTGCTGCTCAAACATGGCATGCAGGATGCGACGTTGTACCGGCTTCAGACCATCTTCAATGGCGGGAACAGCGCGTTCTAGGATCACATAGGAGGCGTAATCCAGAAAATAATTCTGGTACATACCCGATAAAGTGATGACGCTGTCCTCATGGTTCTGGGAAGTAGTCGGTGGTGCGGAGGTATCTTTTTTTGCTTTTGCCATAATGTAATTATTCCAAGGAAACGATGGTTTGTGCTCAACGCGTCTGCGTTTTAGGCATCCGCAGTAGTCGTCCACCAAGCATCCTCTTAACGCCTTGATTAATATGGTGTTGCGCGCTCCTACCAATGTGCTATGTACCGGATGGAACATAAATGCCCCTGGGTGTACATGATGCAACGGCGCTTTTCTCCGGCAAAACTACGTCGTTTCGAGCGAAATTTAAAACAATTTATTTTGATAACTGGTTAGCGTGGTCGCGTCTGAGACAAAAAAGTGGCCATTTTCATCGCACCACCGTCACGTCTCCTTTTTTAATCACCGTTGCTCCATTGATCAGTTGATACTCTAGGTAATACACAAAAACACCTGGATTGACCACTTTACCACCGGCTCGGCCATCCCAGCCGTGCCAAGCATCTACTGGCGTGGGGGCTTCCAGAAAATATACCATATCGCCCCAACGATCAAAAATTTGTAGTGTATTGAGGGATACGATCGAGTTTCCGGCATCCAAGTACCACCAATCATGGATCCCATCGTCGTTTGGAGAAAATACGTTCGGAATGTAAATATCGTCCTGACGCTGTACCAACACCTGAACGGAAGCTGTCGCTGAGCAACCCGAGTTGTCCGTGATCACAACCTCGTATATACGAGAAGCATCGGGTATCCACTCCTGTCTTAGACAATTTGGGCAGGCTGGATCAGGCAACGGATTCCACAATAGATTTTGCCAAGAGGTAAGGTTGGTATAGGCTTCAACAATAAGCGTCTCTCCGAGGATAACGGTGAGCTCTGATGGCAAAACAATATAGGGCGCTAAGGGCAATACTACCTGCACCGTCGAATCAGCCAGACAACCGTTGTCGTCCAACAGCTCTACCAAATGCTCGCCCTCCGATATACCCACGGATAACCCGCCGCTAGCCGGTACGCCATCCACCAGAACTTGAAACGGACTGACTCCACTGATCGGTGTAATGAGTGCTGTAAGGGATGCCGCTCCACATTCAACGCTCGATAAATCAATACCAAAGGCCAAGGGAGGCGGTGGTGATACCGTTACGGCACTGGTAGCCGAACACAAGTGGGCATCCGTGAGGGTAAGGGTGTACGTCCCTGCTCCAACACCACTGAGGGTGGCCATATTTTGCCCAGGTACATCCCAAGCAAAATGATACGGCGCTGTACCTCCGGCTCCTGAACCGTTGATGGTGGCGTCTGATGCGTTGTTACAACTGAGCGCATACTGTCCATAAGCCAATACTGCTGTCGTTTGAGCCGTAAGCACAGCCGGTGAGGTTACTTGTGCAGACACGGTCATCGCCAATCCATTGGCCCCCGTTACAGTAACCGTATAGGCGCCGGCCGGAAGACCTTGTACCAGAACAGGAATCCCCGCAAATGGTATGAGACCATTGCCTTGTTGGGCTCCATTGGTCCAAGCGTACTGATACGGAGAAAGACCTCCTGTAGCACTCAAGGACAACGTGCCGTTGGTGCTGCCAAAACAACTCACAGAACCATTGGAAAGTGATGCCGTAGGGGTACACCCCGCCACGTCGAGCGTCGTGATGGTCGTGATGATACTGTCGCACCCGGCCGCATTGGTGGTGGTCGTGGTACTACTGCCTACTTGCGCAGGGTCGCAGGTAAGGGCGCTGATGGTTCCGGTGGTGGGCTGATTGACTATTACGGTGGTCGTGGCCGTGGCTGTGCAACCATTGTCTGTAACCGTAACGGTATAGGTAGCGGTACTCGTTGGACTGACTGAAATAGTAGCAGAATTGGGGCCACTACTCCAACTATAACCTGTTCCACCTGCTGCTGTGAGCGAGGCTGCGTCGCCTTTACAAATATTTAAAAGCCCCGAAATGGTCGCCAATGGCGGCGGGTTGATGGTAATCGTGAACAATTGCGACGAACCAAAACATGCTCCAAAAAGCGGCTTTACGTTTATTTGAGCCGATTGAACACCGGTGACATTGCTGGCCGTGAAACCAATATTTCCCTGGCCACTTGTACCCAAACCAATGGCAGGATTGGTGTTGGTCCAGGCATACGTCAAGCCTGGGTCTCCGACAAAAACAACCGAAACATTGGCGCCGGCACAAACCGCTACATTACCGGGGTTGTTCATCATCGGGTTGTTGACAACTGCAATGTTAAAGATTTGTGGGGATCCCGAGCAACCATTGGCCATTGGGATAACTGTCACCGTTGCATTGCCGGGGTTGGTGGTGGTAAAATTGATATTGCCTGTACCGGAAGCAGCCAAGCCAATGTTGGCATTGGCATTGATCCAGGTAAAGGTAGAGCCATTGGTGGCTGAAAAGTTGACCGCAACTGATTGGCCAACACAGGCAGAAATGTCGGCCGGATCTACCATCGTCGGCGCCGGGTTGACGGTGACGGTAAAAGTCTTCGGTTGCCCTACACAGCCAAAAAGTGATGGCGTAACCACAATAGTAGCGGTAATGGGCCCACTACCCGGGTTCACGGATGAAAAACTGATGTTTCCAGAGCCATTAGCAGCCAAGCCAATGGCAGGATTGGTGTTGGTCCAATTGAACACCGCCCCATTGGTACCATTGAAACCAATCGATATAACAAAACCTGCACACACAGATTGATTGATCGGCTGTGTCAACGTGGGTGCCGCATTCACGGTTAAAAATACGGGCGTACGGGTTGCGCTGGTGCAACCGGTCGTTGTCTCCCGACTTTCTGCGTAAAAAATATACGATCCTGCCGTAAAGACGCCGACGGGTACGTAACTGTTACTTCCTACAAACAAGGGCGTACCGCCGGTTGGGGTTGCGTACCAATCCACTGTATGGCCGGGCGTGACATTTACCATGAGTGCCGGGGTGGTAGTACCTTCGCATATAACCGGAAAATTTGGACTGTTGGGCGCCGGAACGGGTGGACAAGTACAGTTGGGCGCCGCCACAGCCTGCTGCTGCGAACAGGTAGTGGCGGTATTGGTGGCAGTCAAAACCACACTTATGCCATTGGGAATACCCGTAATCGTATAAGTGGGGGCAATACCCGTTACCATTCCTGCAGAAGCGAGCAACGTAGTTGCATTGGAGGTGACACTCATGGAGTAGGTCAGCAGATCGCTTGAACAAGTGGTGCTGTTTACCACAAGTGTTGGGCGGGGGTTGACGGTAATGCTAAAAGTTTGGGATACACCCGAGCACCCATTTTGAAAGGGTGTAACAACCACCGTGGAGACCAGTGGCATACTAACTCCGTTGATGCCGGTAAAACTGATATTGCCCGTACCCATAGCCACCAGTCCAATGGAAGTATTTGAATTTATCCACTCAAAAGTGGCGCCGTTGCTACCACTAAAATTAACCGCCACAGGCGAGCCCGTACAGACACTTTGATTGGCAATTGGCGAAATACTTGGCGCCGGATTAACCGTGATGCTAAAATTTTGTGTTGCACCCGTACAGCCCGCCAAAGAAGGCGTAACCGTCAGGTTGGCAAGGGTGGGCGTGGCCACATTGTGCGTCATAAAATTGATATTTCCCACACCCATGGAATCAAGCCCAATGGCGGTGTCGGAGTTTGTCCAAGCGTAGGCAGCTCCGCTGGTGCCACTGAACGAAACGGACACCAACTGCCCGGAACAATAGGTTTCATTGGTTGGGACCAAAACGGAGGGATTCTCTTTCACTACAATAAAAAATGACATCAACTGGCCGGCACAACCATTCAGCGTGGGTATAACTTCCACATAAGCACTACCTGGCAGTAAATTGGTTACAAAATTGATATTTCCCGTACCGCTTGCACCCAGTCCGATGGCGGTATTGTTGTTTTCCCAATGAAAGGCTGATGAAGGTGTACCTACAAAATCTATGGTCAGTGTATTACCAGCACAAGTTGACAAATCAGGGATTTGTGTAACAAAAGGCCTTTCGACGACGGTTAGGGTAACCAGAAGCCTGATCGGACTCGTACAATTGGAGGATATCTCCCGCGCTTCAGCATAAAAATTATACAACCCCGGCGAAAAATTCCCCCCGGGCGTATATCCTACTGTATCCATCGCAAGCAAGGTGCCACCCGTGGGGGCGGAGTACCAGTCCACCGTATTACCCGGGTCCACGGTAACAGTTAGTTCGGGTATGGCTGCTTGTTCACAAACAACAGGATCATTGGGCATCAACGGCGGGTTAACGGGCGTACAATTGCAATTGGGAGCATTCACGCCCTGTTGTACTTGACAGCCTGTGGCACTATTAATACTTGTTATCGTCACATTTGTTCCGGCAGCAATACCGCTGACCGTAACATTACCGGCACTTCCACCAGTCACTGTTCCTGTAGATGCGGTTACCGTTGTACCATTGGTCGTCAGCGACACGGTATAGGTCGTCAGATCAACCGAACATAACACCGAAGTAACACTCAGGGTCGGGAGAGGATTTACTGCAATATCAAAATTCAGGGACGGACCGGTACAGCCACCCAAGTTGGGTGTTACGCTGAGGGTGCCGATGGTAACTGACCCAACTGCTGAAGCAGTGAACCCAACATCACCGCTACCACCGGAGCCAAGTCCGATGGCTGTGTTGGTGTTGGTCCAGGAGAAGCCAGCACCGGGAGTACCGGAAAAAGCTACAGCCACCGGGTTGCCGGCACAGGCGTCCAAACTCGCGGGTTGGTTTACAACAGGAGATTCAATGACCGTGATGTCAAAATTTTGACTTAACCCGGAACAACCATTGGCGGTTGGTACCACCGTGATGGTACCAATACCGACGCTGCTGGCCGTGAAACTGATACCACCGGTACCACTGGAAGCCAAGCCAATGGCCGTGTTGGAATTGGTCCAAGAAAAAACCGCGTTGTTGGTGCCGGCGAAAACAACCGTTACGGGCGTACCGGAACAAGCTGTTTGGTTGACCGGATCAACCACCGTCGGTGCCGGATTGACGGTAATCGTAAAATTTACGGACATACCGGAACACGTGCCAATGGTTGGCGTGGCGGTAATAGTGGCTATTTGTTGGCTACTCACCCCTCCTGCAATAAAAGAGAGGTCACCATTGCCACTGGCACTGAGGCCAATGTTGGTATTGGAATTTATCCACGTGAATGACGCACCACTGCTACCCGTGAATACCACACCTATAGAGGTGCCGGCACAGGCGACAACATTGGCCGGAACATTCATGGTGGGTGCCGGTGTCACCGTAAGGGTAAAATTTTGAGGGGTTCCAGTGCAACCATTTTCAGTAGGCGTTACCACCAAATTTCCCGTCGTTGACGTTACAACCGTAGAGGCAATAAAACTAATGTTTCCGGAGCCGGAAGTACCAAGGCCAATATCCATATTGGAATTTGTCCAGTTGTAATCTGCATTGCCATTGCCCGTAAAAATAACCTCTACCTCATTGCCGGAACAGACCGTTTGATTGACTGGATCTGTCACCGTGGGCAAAGGATTCACGGTGATGGTAAATGCCATCGGACTACCCGGACAACCGCCCACAACAGGCGTGACAGAAATATTGGCCACCTCTTGGTCTGATACAATCGCTGTATTGAATACGATGTTGCCGGTTCCACTAGACGCCAACCCAACAGCAGGATTGTCGTTGGTCCAGGAAAACAACGACCCAAACGTGCCGGAGAACACTGACGTTACCGAAGCCCCGGCACAAACCGTGACATCGGTGGGTGGGTTGACGGTCGGCAATGGATTCACGGTAATGGTAAAATTCTGGCTTGGACCTGTACATCCACTGGCCGAGGGCGTGACGATAATATTTCCCGTCGTAACGTTGTTAACACTGGTGGCAGTAAAAGACAGATCGCCACTACCACTGGCGCCGAGCCCAATGGCAGTGTTGGTGTTGGTCCAGTTGAAATTTGGGTTGCCCGTGCCCGAGAATACCAACTCAAAAGCACTGCCGGCACATACCGCTTGGTTGGGAGGGTCCACGACTGTCGGCAACGGATTGACCGTTACGTTGAAGGTAACAGGAGGGCCCTGACAACCGTTTCGGATCGGAATAACGGTGATAACGGCAACTTCCTGATTGGCTACGCCGGCGGCATTGAAGCTGATGTTGCCCGTGCCACTGGCGCCCAATCCGATGGCCGTATTGTCGTTAGACCAACCAAAGGTCGTACCGGTGCTGCCCGAGAGGGTTACACTCACAGCACCGCCCGCACACACCGTAACATCTGTGGGCTGATTGGCGCTGGGTAGTGGATTCACGGTGACCGTAAAAGTCTGGTTTGGGCCGACACAGCCATTTTCTGAAGGCGTCACGGTGATGGTACCTACGGTGGGAGCCGACACGGTAGCGGCTGTAAAGCCAATATTTCCGGCACCTGAAGCGCCCAGACCGATGGCCGTATTGGTGTTGGTCCAGTTGAATTCCGGACTACCGGTTCCGACGAATACAATGTCCACCTGGTCACCGGAGCATACCGTCTGATTGGCAGGGTCGTCCATAGAGGATCCCGGCGTAACCACCACGTCTATAGAACTACTTTGCGTACAGGCATTGTCATCCGTAGCGGTAAAAGTATAGGTATTGGTGCCTACAGGTGCATTGTTGACGTTGGTATTGAGGGCATTGGGCGAAACAATGGTGCCCGGTCCTGACCACTGGGTGGCTGTAACCGCAGCCGGGTCTGTGAGCGTGGCGCTCAGTGCGAAAGGCAAGCCGGAACAAACCGGGCTGGGGGTAGCCGTAATATTAGAAGCTGAGCCATCCCAACATGTGATGGTGATATTGGAAAAGGTAACGGACTCATTGGCCGCCCAAGTTTGTGTTTGAACAATCATTCCGGCTGTTCCGGCGCTGCCGGTACAAATTGGGCCATAGGTAAGGGTGCCCGATTGGTTTAAGCTTCCCGGAACGCCCACCAACTGTGTGTTCACCGTTACCCCGTCAACTTGGAACTGAACGTATAAAAAATCCCAACATTGGGCACAACCGCCACCGATAGGATCCGTAGGATCACCCTCACAAGGTGGAATACCAAATGGGCATTCATCACTAGACTCCATGTTTCCAGCTCCTACAAAAGGCAAGGAAAAATTATAATTGATGGAAAAAGAAATGGAGGTACAGTTGGCAATGCTTACCGGCCCGTACGTGTTGGTAGTAACGTCATCCGTATTGGTGTACGTTGCTCCCGGATCACTGAAAATAATGGTTTGAGCAATGACCGGTTGGAGCCCGAAAAAAAGCCCGAAAGCGAACAAACAGCAGTATTTGGAAAGGCGCATCAGCAAGAGGTTTTCCGATTTGAAATGAACAAGAGCAGTACAAGGTATGGGGTTGGGCCGGCAAAGATAATTCGTAATGTTGAGGGAAAATTTGCTATTGTATGCTGCATCAGACGATCCCGAATACCACGCAAAAGGGGCCCGGGTGGTTGCCCGGGCCCCTTCGCACATCGTCTCATGAATCAGCGTACTACAGCGGTTCAATTTTTCATTGCTCGGCGTGCTTTGCCGGCTAAAAGACCCCATTTTGCCCGCTTTATGCCTAAAGCACCGCTACAAATCAAACTTAATCCCCTGGGCCAACGGGACTGTTTCAGAGTAGTTGATGGTATTGGTTTGTCGTCGCATATACGCTTTCCATGCGTCAGAACCCGATTCTCGTCCCCCGCCGGTTTCTTTTTCACCGCCGAATGCACCGCCGATTTCAGCACCGGAGGTACCGATGTTGACGTTGGCGATACCGCAATCGGAGCCTGATACGGATAGAAAACGCTCGGCTTCGCGGAGGTTGTTGGTCATTATCGCAGAAGAGAGGCCTTGTGGAACCGCATTTTGCAGGGCAATGGCCTCCTCAAGGGTCGTATATTTTATGAGGTACAGGATGGGCGCGAATGTTTCGTGTTGTACAATGTCCCAATGGTTTTCCACGGCGGCTATACACGGTTTCACATAACAACCACTTTCATACCCTGGTCCCGTCAGCACGCCCCCTTCTACGAGGAAGGTACCACCAGCCTTTTTCACTTCGCTGATAGAATGAAGGTAGTTTTCCACCGCCTGTTTATCAATCAATGGTCCTACGTGGTTGTTGGGATCAAGTGGATCTCCGATGCGGAGTTGTGGATATGCCTTTGCTAACGTAGTTTTTACCTGCTCAAAAATGCTCTCATGAATAATGAGTCGGCGGGTAGACGTACAGCGTTGGCCCGCCGTACCTACTGCCCCGAACACAGCGCCCGTGAGCACAATTTTCATATCCGCAGAAGGGGTGATGATGATGGCGTTGTTCCCGCCCAACTCCAAAATACTCCGACCAAAACGAGCGGCAACCGTCTGACCAACGATACGCCCCATTCTAGTGCTCCCGGTAGCCGATACAAGGGCTACACGGTGATCTTTGGTCATAAATTCACCTACTTTGTAATCGCCATTGATGATACAGCTGATACCCTCCGGCAGATCGTTGGCCTTCAATACCTTTTGAAAAAGATGTTGACATGCAATGGAGCAAAGCGGCGTTTTTTCGGAAGCTTTCCAAACACAAACATCGCCACACACCCAAGCCAAACAAGCATTCCAAGACCATACGGCCACCGGAAAGTTAAAGGCCGAGATAAT
This sequence comes from Saprospiraceae bacterium, assembly GCA_044378705.1. Taxonomy (GTDB): domain Bacteria; phylum Bacteroidota; class Bacteroidia; order Chitinophagales; family Saprospiraceae; genus M3007. The sequence continues at coordinate 12,425 of JBIPOY010000003.1, read as the reverse complement.
TCCCACAACGCCCAACGGATGCCATTGCTCGTACATACGGTGGTGGGGGCGTTCGCTGTGTATCGTAAGCCCGTAAAGCTGTCGTGAAAGACCTACGGCAAAATCGCAGATATCAATCATTTCCTGTACCTCACCAAAGCCTTCCTGCAAACTTTTTCCCATTTCATAGGAAACAAGCCGACCAAGAGGATCTTTGTATTGACGCAATACATCACCGTATTGGCGGACAATTTCGCCGCGTTTGGGAGCGGGCATTTCGCGCCATATTTTGAACGCGGATTCCGCAGACTGGATGACCTGGTCGTACTGCTCCCGTGTGGTAACACTCACGGAACCAATAGAGGCTCCGTCAACCGGGGAAAAAGATTCCAAGTAGCGGCGGCTGCCGGTAATGTCGTTGATGCCGGTCCAGGCACCTTGGTTGCGGGTTTTCAGACCGAGCTTTTTTAAAAATTCTTTTGGCTGCATTTGATTGGTGACTGTTTATTATTGAATTTGGCGCCTGTTTTGGCTGAAATCTGGTTCACTCATTGAAATACGTCACAAAAATCGGCGTCCATCAGACAAAATAATTTTGGTGACAAAATAACCTTCCGAAAAAGGCAACTACTTAGATGGTCGTTTCTGAGACAAAAAAGCGCTCTTTTTTTGCCAAATGAAGTGCATTTTTGCAGGCCATAGCAGCGCTACGGTAAAAAATCGCGAATTTTGGCAAAAAAGATCCTTTGGGCGCCAGACAGCTCACTACCCAACTAGCTACTGCAAAGGTAAATAAAGGCGGCGTAAACCTTGAACCTGTACCATCAAAACAGAAATTCGCAAAACCTCTGTTGGTTGAAACGTATGATACCCTGAACCATTGTAAATTTGCGCATGCTTTCTATCGAACAATTGTACGCCATTTACCGCAAGTATCCTGTTGTCAGCACCGACAGCCGGCATCTTCCGCAAAACTGTCTCTTCTTTGCCCTAAAAGGCGAACATTTCGACGGCAATGCTTTCGCTGCCAAAGCCCTCACCAATGGCGCCGCCTTCGCTGTCATTGACAACCCAGCATACCAGGTGGACGACCGATTACTCCTCGTGCCCGATGTATTGGAAGCATTGCAGCAATTGGCCAATCACCACCGACGACAATTCGATATTCCCGTAATCGCCATCGGCGGTTCAAACGGAAAAACAACCACCAAAGAACTGGTCTCAGCTGTTTTATGCAGCCACTACCCCTGCCATTTCACCAAGGGCAACCACAACAACCACATCGGTGTACCTCTTACCATTCTATCCATGCCTCCTGAAACCGAGGTCGCTGTGATTGAAATGGGCACCAACCAACCGGGTGATATCACCGAACTTTGCCGGATCGCGCTGCCAACGCACGGGTTGCTCACCAACATCGGCAAAGAACACCTCGAAGGTTTTGGAAACATCACCGGCGTGAAAAAAGCCGAAGGAGAATTATTCGATTTTTTGCACCACCACCACGGCTGTGTATTTGTCAACCGCTCTGAAAAATACCTGAAAAGTATGGCCGCAAGCAACCGTATGAAAGTTGGCTACCTGCGCTCCGATAACCTGATTCCCAACAACGGACTCATCGAGGTGAAACCGCTGGCATCCACGCCTTTCGTCCGTGTGGCTTTCCTCTCCGACGATGGACCGGTGGTGGAAGTTCATACAAAACTCTTCGGAAACCACAACTTTCACAACATTATGACCGCCATTGCTCTCGGCGTTTATTTTAAAGTGCCCGCCGAAAAAATAAAATCAGCCATCGAACACTACACCCCGTCCAACAACCGATCTCAACTGATCATTAAAGGCTCTACAACAATCCTTCTCGACGCTTACAATGCCAACCCTTCCAGTATGAAGCCCGCCATCGAAGCACTTCGGGATATGCCCGCAACACGCCGGGTGGCCATACTTGGCGATATGCTGGAACTCGGTGAAAACAGCCAAAAAGAACACGAAAACATCCTCCGGTTCGCTGCTCGTCAGAAAATTGACCAAATCGTACTGGTCGGAACGCTGTTCGGAAAAACCAATTTCCTAAAATTTGGGGCACTCCATTTCCCGGACAATGCCTCCGCAAAAGCATGGTTTATTACCCAAAATTTCGACAATACCTTGATGTTAATCAAAGGATCAAGGGGTATTAAACTGGAAATACTGGTCGATTAAACATAACTGTAGTGAATGTTGCGGTATTGGTGGTGCTTGCGATGCACCAATACCGCACTTCCTTGATGACGAGGATACTCAATACCTTCAGCGCAACACCTCCACGGAGCTTATTACCTCAGTCGCCTGAAAATTCCGGAGGTTGATGGGCGTTGAGTGCCGTCCTAAAAGGAAGTAATCTGTTGCTTTACGGGACGGGAAATACCCGGAGTAGGAACACACTCCAACGTACAACTTACCAAACGAAGAACCTATGTGTAGGGATGATATCTATTGTTTTGCCACCAACACAAAGGTTTTTTTCAACGACATCGTTGCTCCGTCAGGGCTGAATATTTCCAGAAAAAGCAGGTAAATACCTGGTCGAGCTTTCGAGCCATCTGCCGCGTCCCCATCCCATCGGAGCGCGCCCTCGGTACCGATTAATGCTTGACGCACCAAGTACTGGATACTGTTTCCATCTGCGTCAAAAATACCAACAGCCGCGGCATAGCCTGCTCGGGGCAAAGTATAGCGGATGTCCAAAAAATCCTCATACCCGTCGTCGTCCGGAGAAAGCCGTGCCGGATTCAGTTCAATGAGTTTGTCTGCCGGGTTTGTTGCGTTCAGCCCCTGTGCGTTTGGCAGTGTTGGCGTTCCGGGTGCGCCAGTTTTCAGAGACGAAGCAGACGTCCAGTTGGCCGGATCGTTGGTAGGGCCGTTCGTTCGAATGCGCTCCAGCGCCACCCCTTCACGGTCGCCCACGGAAAATAGACCATTGTGCCAAGTGTCTTCATAATCCAGTGCATCCAGTACCACAGTATCGCCGTTTTCAACCCAGTACAGGGTAATATTACCCCGCTTATCGTCTAGGGTGGGCAAGGTGTTTTCCAGAATCTGCTCCGGGTGAATATTGTCAAAATAGCCAACAATATTGGCGGTGTTGGTGGTAAAAACGGGGTATTGGCCCGGAATAACCAACCGTTGGTGGTCAATTTGCGTCACGGCAGCACCATTGTAAAAATTGCCAATGAAAAATTTTTGCCAATCAAACACTTTGTTGCTGCGGTTGTAACATTCGAAGTAACGCACGTTGCCGGCGGAGGGGTTGAACATTGCTTCATTCAGCACAATGTCTTGCGGATCGGGTCTTTGAGGAATGCCCAAAACAGCAGTATCGGTTTCAACAGCGCTGTTTCCGCTGCAATCTGTGACGTTGCTACTCGCGGTAACAGCATACAACACGAATTCTTCCAATGGCTCGGAAAGCGACAGAATCACCGTTTCATTGTCGGTTTGTTGAATTGCGGAGGAGATGTTTTTGTTTGGATAGATCTTGTAGGCCGTTTCGTCTTCGGCTGTGGTTTGTAGTAGGCCTTCTGAGAACGTGAGGAGGATGGTGTTCGCTGATGTCGGATAAGCCCAAAGCAAAGACGGATTTTTTTCGTCTGTTGACATTTGAAAAGAAGCATTTTTAACTCCCGGTGTACCCCCGGGAATAGTAGGGCATGATTGCCAATTTTCCTTGCCGATACAGGGGAGATTAAAATTAATACGTTCAAGCGACCAGCCACCATTTGCCTTGCCGTCTGTCGTGTGCCAGTCGGAGCGGTATGCTACCCGATCAACCAATAGCCCGTTTTCGTCAGACAGGGTAATTTCATCGCCATCGTCGTTGAGCAGGCTGGCGCTGAAGGCCCCCCCCTGTACATAACCGGAGGTACTAGCCTGCAGTACGGGCACATTGGCCGTTGCCGTGAGTACCACATACCGGCCAGGGGGCATCATCAACGTCGGTAACAACACCGCTGTGCTGTTGCCATCTCGGATGCTCAAGGATGAGAGGTCAATGATTTTGGTAGATCGGTTGATCAATTCTATCCATTCTACGGTGGGTAACCCGGCAGATGGTGAGTGTTTGGGCATTATTTCATTGATCAGGATATCGTAGCGTTCGGGTTTTTCGGCCACGCCAAAATAAAGTGTGTCTGTGGCCGGGACACGGTTGCCGCTACAATCTGTCAAGGCAGCTGTGCCGGTGAGGGCATACAAGGTTGATAGCTGGAGCGGGTCAGACAGGGTCAGCCGCACTTGAGCGCGGTTGCCGGGTATTGTTGTTGCTGCCGTGATATTTCTGGGCGGGTTAATATGGTAGGATGCCGGTGTTTGGGCGGTGTTTTTGTCAACACCTTCAGAAAAAGTTAGGAGTAAGGAAGTAGTTGACTCCGTCAGGACTTGGCTAAGGTGGGGTGGTATGATGTCTGGGGCCGTCGAAAGCGCCGTATTGGGAAGGCCAGGAGTACCCCCCAATGGGGCGGTACACGACTGCCAATTTTCGCTACCAAGACAAGGCAATCCGGGGTTGATCCGTTCGAGCGACCAGCCACCCTCTTTTTGGGCAACACTCGTGTGCCAGTCATTGGAATAGGATACCTGATCAATGATATTTCCGCTGATGTCGCTGAGTGAGAGTATATCGCCGTCGTTGTTGAGCATGGAAATACCCATGGGCGTACCCAACACCACGCCTTGTGTTGCGGATTGCAGCCCGGTGGCGTTGGCCGCGGCAGTGAGCACCACATAATTTCCAGGTTCAAGCAAATAAGATGGTAAAGGAATAGGCGTGCCGGTGGCATCTTTAAGACGCAGGGTGACTAGGTCAACGGTTTTCCCGGATCGGTTGAACAACTCCAGCCATTCTGCTTCCGGCAGCCCTTGTGATGGCGTCTGATCGGCCATTATTTCATTGATTAAAAGGTCAAATTCTGTTGCAGCAGCTGTTTTGACAAATGTAAAATCGGTTGTTTGTACTCCACTGATATTCCCATATACATCCTGTATTCCGGTGCTTTCCAGGGTGTAATTGCCATTCATCAGGGGGGTGGCCAGCCCGAGTTTTACGGAATAGCCATTGGGTTGTAAACTGACCGTGACGGGCTGTCCGACCCCGCCCGAAATATTGAACTGGGTGGTATTTACGGCAGCAGTAGGGTTCAGGGGTTCGTTAAAAACAACCTCCACCGCCAATTCAGCTGCAGCGTTGGCAGACATGAGCAATGGAGGGTCACTGTCGGGCTGTCCAAGGGCAATATTGAGGTTATCCAGGAAAAAACGGGTGGTATTTGAAATAGTATAAACACATTCAAGTCCAAAAAACCGGTTTGTCGCGCCGCTGTGGGTGAGGTCTTGCGCCGTACACTGAGGGATAAGCGGGCTCATACCACTGGCTGCCTCCACCGTCCAAAGACCGGAATAGGTACGTGTTACGCGAAGGTGAATGTCTGGGTTGACAGCTACCAAACCGGTGGTGCCCGTTCCGATCAGGGTTTTCGAGGTACCGTCTTGACGGAATAGCCTTATGGCATCGTTGCTGCCCGTTTCGCCAATTTCCAGAAAATAGCCATTGGAACCGGACAAAACCGACTGATCGGCCAAGAGGTAAATACGTAGAAGATTGGACGTAGAAGGAGAGAACCCGAGCCTAAACTGAAAATCCCAAACAGCATTGGTGGGAATATTGCCTTCAACGCTGATGGTAGAAGTGCCCGCTACGCCGGCGTTGAGCTGTAGTTCACCGGAGGCGTTTACAATAAAGCTGGCAGTGTCACCTTTCCAGATTGGACTTTGGCTGAAATTTCCGTCAGAAAAATTATCGGAAATTTGGGAGAAAACAGTTGTTGAGCGCAGCAACAACACCGCAAAAACAGAGGGGCGAAAGAGGTTCATATTACAACAAAGTTTGGCCTCAGGAAGGTACAAGGTTTGTCAAAGTTAAAAACAATTCATCAAACATTCCACCGTTTGATGAAAAGCCCTGCGCTAAGAATTATATTTTTGCGCTGTCAAAATTGCTGTGATTGGATGCGCTATTGTCTGTTGTTACCCCTGTTTTTCCTATCCTTTTGTCGCAACAAAAGCGATGAAAATCAACTCGTTATCGCGGTTGAAAAAACATCTCTTCACGCCGCTCCCGGTATCAAAAGCCCTTTGGTAGCAGCGTTGCAAATGGGTGATCGAGTGATAGATTTGGGTGACGTGAGCCACTATGAAACTGAACTTACGTTTGGAACAACGGTATTGAGGATGCCGTGGATAAAAGTAAAAACCGCTAAAAACCAAGAGGGTTGGGTGTTTGTAGGCGCGGTCACTCCTCGTAGAAACAGGGCGGAATGGCTGCTTGACAAGCGACTGGATTGTTATTTTGGGCATGAATTTTTAGCGCGTCTGACCAGTTGGAAAGACGGACTTTCGGGGGTACAGACCGAGTTGCAATTTGCAGGAGCCTATCGCCGTGGCATTGCCATCCGTGATTCTATGGCCTATTGGTTGGGCCGTCGGTCAGAGCCAGCCGGGCTACCGGATTACCGGTGGCTGGCTGGTGTCATGCCCGGCTTTGTGTACCAAGATGCGTTTGATGGAGGTCTGCCCAATTTGTTTGTCGACTACCCTTTTTGGGGGCAGCAGGCTCAAAGAACCCGTGGTAGAGCCGATGACGCATTCGTCGAGGTCTGCTTCGCGATATTTCCCCAAGACAGCATTGAATCCTATTTTCCCGTATGGAAATTTCAACTTTCCGAAACGGCTTCTGCCAGTCAACTTGGCACCGGAGCACACTTGAAAATCATGCAATTATTAGACAAAAATATGCCCCAATCACGTATTTTTGAATCGGAGTTGCTGGGTTTCAAGGAAGCGCTATTAGAGGACGTACATGACCCAACCAACAGATATTGGCAGCCTGCTAAGCATATTTTAAAAGAACTGGAAAATATCACGACACGACCACCAAAATGCCTCAGTGTTTCAGAAATAAACGCTCTTCGAGTGCGGCGTAAGATGTTTGAGGAGCCTGAAAAACAAGGCATTGTAGTGAATATGCGGAGTGGAGAATGACGTTTGTAAGGTTGGGAGACCGAAAGGTTTTGCGTTTTTTATGTAAAAAATCCGTATATTGCACCCGATTTGTTGTTTTTTTCTTTGCTTTTCGGGAAGTAACAAATGATGGTTTCAATGTAATTATGAAACTTGAACCGGCAATAAATACTATATTTTCGATGACCATTGACATTGCTACAAGAAACAGTTGTCACCCGTTCCAAACGGTCTAAGGATGTGTTTGTTCGTTACTTTTGCTGCGGTGTTTATGAACAATCAACGCAAATATGGTGTAGAAAATCAAGATCTTAAACCATACTTTTCATGTAACTAGTTAGGTGGCACGCTAACCAGTTACCTTTTCATCAAAAACACCGTATTCAAGAAAACAGTTACTTCAGTTATGTCTCCACTGATTCATCGGATTTATATTTCAACATTGGTCAGTATTGTGGTGCTTGCTACTTTTTATTTGGGTTACAAAGGGTACTCCTATTATGGCACTCCTTTTGAAGAGCGGTTCTACCATCCAGACCATGACCAATTCAAGCCCAGTGGTATTTATGGTCACGGGTTGGGTATTGTGGGCACTTTGTTGATCATTATCGGTGTTTTTGGGTATATTGCTAAAAAAAAATACCGTGCGTTGGCTCGCTTTGGCAGGTTAAAATACTGGTTGGAGTTTCACATTTTTCTGTGCTCGCTGGGGCCCGTGATGATACTGTATCACACGGCATTTAAGTTTGGCGGATTGGTTTCGATTAGTTTTTGGAGTATGGTGGCGGTTGTTGCGAGTGGCGTTATTGGTAGGTTTATATACATACAAATACCAAGAACCATTGAGGGCCGGGAGTTGAGTTTGTACGAAATACAGTCTATGAAAGGGGATCTTCAGGAAATTTTGAAAGAGGCCTATCAACTTGCGGAAACCAGCAATCTACACCATGCGGTAGCTGCGACCGTTACTATGCCCCAAGCGGCCAGTGGCGTATTACCTGGATTTATTGGACGATTTTTTGTCGAACAAAAGGCCATTAACACCGCAAAAAAACTGTTGTACGCACACAATCTTTCAAGGTCAGACGTAAGAAAAGCGTTGACGCTGGTGAAAAATGAAATTACCATGAACAAGCGCATCGAACGGCTTCAAATGATGCAAAAACTCTTCAAATACTGGCACGTGGTGCATTTGCCCTTTGCTTTGGTGATGTTGGTTATCATGATCATACATGTTGCTATAACGCTTGCTTTTGGGTATCGGTGGATTTTTTAACAATCGGATATGCTACTCGAAGAAATCATCATTTACGGTGTCGTATTCCTATTCTGTTTTCTGATCATCTATGTGTATTGGCGGAAAGAGCGGAACGCATCCCGTTTGGTATCCGTAAAAATTGAAAGAGCAATTCAAGATGGTACCTTTGAACCGGTTTCCCTCCACCCGGTGATTGACTTGAATACGTGTATAAAAAGTGGGGCTTGTATAGAGGCTTGCCCTGAAAAAGATATCCTCGGCATTGTGAACGGCAAGGCAACGTTGATAAACGCATCCCAATGTATTGGCCACGGCGCTTGTTTCCACGCATGTCCGGTGGAAGCTATTTCTCTGGTAATAGGAACTGAAAAGCGGGGCGTTGATCTTCCACACATCAACCAAAATTTTGAAACCAACGTGCCGGGTATTTATATTGCGGGAGAGTTGGGGGGGATGGGGTTGATAAAAAACAGCGTTGAACAAGGGGAGGCTGCGGTTGAAAGTGTCGTCAAGTCGGGCTATAAAAAAGACAGCTCAATGTATGACTTGATCATCATCGGGGCGGGCCCTGCAGGAATTTCTGCGTCACTGACGGCCAAAAAACATGGTCTGAATTTTCTGACCTTAGAACAAGACTCTCTGGGTGGAACAGTCTTCAATTTTCCGCGTACCAAGATTGTGATGACGGCTCCCATGAATCTGCCATTGCATGGTAAAGTAAAGTTGTTTGACACCAGCAAGACGGAATTGCTGGATTTGTGGCGGCCTGTACTGTCAAAAAACAACATCACCATTCAGGAAAACACGAAGGTAGAGTCTATTGAAATGGGGGTAAATGGCTTTCAGGTTCGTACTTTGAAAGGCGAAGATTTCCAAACCAAAAATGTTTTGTTGGCCATTGGACGGCGGGGCAGCCCCCGAAAACTCGGTGTTCCCGGTGAAACACTTGAAAAAGTAACCTACAAGCTCGTCGAGCCAGAGCATATTCAAAACAAACAAATCATTGTGGTGGGCGGGGGCGATTCAGCAGTGGAGGCGGCACTCTCTCTGTCAGAGCAAAACAAGGTTGTCCTAAGTTATCGCAGCGAAGCTTTCAGTAGATTGAAACCTAAAAACCGCGAAAAACTGGATGCTGCTGTTCAACAGAACCTGCTTACGATACTGCTCAAGAGCAATGTCACAAAAATTGACGTCGATCGGGTTTTCTTAACCACAGCATCTGGTCAGGAGCCCGTTGCTTTGGACAATGACCTAGTCTTTATATTTGCCGGCGGTGAACTTCCCACGCAGTTTTTGGAAAAAACAGGCGTTAAAATCACCAAAAGATTTGGATACACAGTCAAAAAGCATAAATAGTACGTGATTACAACATTGATAATAGGTGTAACTGGTTAGCGTGGTCGCGTCTGAGACAAAAAAGCGGCCATTTTTTGCCAGACGAAGCAGATTTTTGTAGGCCGTAGCAGCGCTACGGTCAAAAAAATATGCGAAGTATGGCGGAAAATGGGCCTCTTTGGGCCAGATACCGTGCCACCTAAATCGTTGCGAAAATAGATATTTTGAGGGTTCATTTTTTACATATTATCCTTATTTTTTGCTCCCTGACCGTCAGGCTTGCAGCCCAGCTATCGCCGGGTGAATTGTCTAGCGCGCACAAGGACCTCGAGGGTATGTCTAAATGTACCCAATGTCACGACATCGGCAGCAAGGTGTCAAACGACAAATGCTTGGTTTGTCACAAGGAAATTAAGACCTTGATGGATCGAAACCAAGGCTATCATGTATCGGGAGATGTGAAGGGGAAGGATTGCGCCCGCTGTCACAGCGATCACCATGGGCGGAATTTTGACATGGTCCGCTTTGATGAAAAAAACTTCAACCACAATCTTGCAGGATATGAATTGACCGGCGCACACAAGCAAGTTGATTGCCGAGCATGTCATAAAGCGGATTATGTGGAGGACGCCAATCTTAAAAAAAGGAGCCAGACCTTTTTGGGGTTACAACAGCGTTGTGCTTCCTGCCACCAAGATGTTCACCAAAAAACACTGGGCAACGATTGCGCCAAGTGCCACACAACGGAAAAATTTGCGCCAGCCACCAAATTCAACCACGATAAATCTGCTTTTGCCCTCTTGGGAAAGCACAAGACCGTTCAGTGTCTCGAATGCCACCAAAAAGAAATAAAAAATGGGCAGGAATTTCAACGATTTTCCGACGTGCCCTTTAAAAACTGCAACAGTTGCCACGACGATCCGCACAAAAACAACCTCGGTACCAATTGTAAAGAGTGCCACTCTGAGCAAACATTTACCGGTTGGGCGGGCCTAAACAAATTTAACCACAGCAAAACTCATTTCCCCTTGAAAGGGAAACACAAACAGGTTAATTGCCGGGAATGCCACCAAACGGGCACCAGCCCGCTGGTTGTCTTTCAGGATAGGGTCGGCGTTGTCCCAGAAAATTGTAGTGTCTGCCACAAGGATGTGCATGAAAATAGATTCGGGAACAATTGTGTCGAATGTCACAATGAAGACAGTTTTCGAAAAGTGGGGGGCAATCAAAAATTTGACCACAACCGTACAGCTTTTGTATTGGAGGGTAAACACGAAGCGGTTGATTGTAAAAAGTGCCACACCTCAGAGCACATGACAGATCCGTTACCCCACAATACGTGCGCGGTGTGCCACAAGGATTATCATGAGGGGCAATTCGCAGCCTTAGCGGGTAAGCCCGACTGCGCGGCTTGTCACACGGTGGATGGTTTCTCCGGTAGCACGTTTACCTTGGAACAACACGCTAAAACGGCGTTTCCACTGGATGGCGCACATGTGGCAACCCCGTGTTTTGCCTGTCATAAGCAGGAGGAAAAATGGAAATTCAGGGATATCGGGCAGCGCTGTATTGATTGCCACAAAGACGTACACGAGGGGCAAATTGCGGAAAAATGGTACCCGAACAAAGCTTGTGAACAGTGCCACTTGACCACTCGTTGGCAAGACAATCGATTTGATCACAGTAAGACAGCATTTGTCTTGAAGGGCGCGCATTTGAAGCAGGATTGCCGCGCTTGTCACGTACCCGATGCCGAACATGCACATGGAAAATTTGCCGGCTTATCCGCAACGTGTAGCCATTGTCACGAAGAGGTTCACAATAAGCAATTTGAACAAAAAGGCGTAACCGATTGCGCCCGGTGTCATGGTGTGGAATCTTGGAAAATGACAGATTTTGACCACCGTAAAACAAGGTTTTTGCTCGATGGTAAACACGCCAAAGTGGCGTGTGAGGCGTGTCACAAGACCATAATAGTAGGTGAAAAAAGTGTCGTTCAGTATAAATTTGAAAAATTTGAATGCGTAGTCTGTCATCAATGATATTATCCCTAGGGCTTCTAATGTCTTTACAGGCACAAAGTCCCCATGGCGCAGGCCTAAAAATAGACTGCGCCTCCTGCCACACTTCGGCGGGGTGGGAAATTAACGCCTCGCATTGGCAAAATAACAATAGGGCAAAACCTGTCAGGGACACACTTGTTTTTAACCATGCAAAAACGGGCTTTGAACTAACGGACCGTCACGCATCAGTAGATTGCCGGGCTTGTCACGAAAGCCTTGTTTTTTCAGAAACTCAAAATGATTGTTTCGCTTGTCACAGCGATGTACACCAACAAACGGTCGGAATGGATTGTGTGCGTTGCCACACGACAAGGCATTGGTTGGTCGACAATATTACTGCTCTACACCAAGAAAATGGTTTCCCATTGCTCGGACAGCACGCTGCGGCTGATTGCATTGATTGCCATCATTCTGAAACACTGTTGCGTTTTAACCGCATCGGAAATGACTGTATAAACTGCCACAGGGATCAATATTTGTCAACAACTGCCCCTGATCACAAAGCTGCTGGTTATACAACAGAATGCCAGCAATGTCATGATGTGGCCGGTAATGGATGGCTCTGGTCGAGTGGCGGTGCCAATCACTTGTTTTTCCCCTTGACCAACGGTCACCAAATAGAGGACTGTTCGCGGTGTCATATTGGCGGTGTGTTTATGAACACACCAACCGATTGTTTTTCCTGCCATGCCACGGATTTTCAGGCAACAAACAATCCTGACCATGAGGCAGCC
>JBIPOY010000117.1:0-8926 GCA_044378705.1 Saprospiraceae bacterium | reverse complement strand
TAACCCATTTTATGCCTTGGGTTTCCAGCATGGCGGCAGTAATGCTGCCAGTTGCGAAATTTTTGTAAAAGGTAACTGGTTAGCGAGGTCGCGTCTGAGACAAAAATGGGCTATTTTTTGACAGACGAAGCGGATTTTTGTAGGCCGTAGCAGCGCTACGGTCAAAAAAATATGCGAAGTAGGACGGAAAATGGGCCTTTTTTGGCCAGACAGCGTGCCACCCAACCAGTTTACTATAAAAGCAATCCTGTTGAGCACATCATGGAGGATGAATTACACCATCTCAGCCGTACGCTGGTAAACGCTGTACTTGTTTCCCATTCGTTTTTGCTGTTTTTAGAACCGCAATGATCGGGCAGCCAGAAATAGAAGGCAATATGGGGTTGGTGGGAGGCTTACCTCTTTTTTGCATATTCAGGCATCCAAGGTAGCCATCCCTCAAACCACCCCTCCTGTAATTAACCTAAACTTCACATTGGCTTAAAACGTACTTTACAGTAAGCTAGGACATTTGTATCAAATTTGTATCCTAACCTATGAATAAGTATCTCCTACAAGGCATTCTTGCCCTCGCATTTATTTTCCCCCTCTCTCTCTCGGCCCAAAAAGGAACCATCGCCGGTAAAATCATTGATGCTAAGCTCGCTGACGCACTCATTGGTGTTACCATTCGCTTGGATGACGGAGCCGGCGGCGCTATTTCCGACTTTGACGGAAACTACACCATTGCCAACGTTCCCGCTGGAAAACACAAAATTACAGTCAATTACACAGGTTATACCTCCAAAACCATCGAAGACATCGAGGTTTCCAACGGAGAAGTAACCACCATTGACATTGCCATGGAAGACGGTGCTGCTCAGGCCATTGCCGAAGTGGTGGTGGTCGCCCGGGCCAGCCGTGAAAGCCAAAGTGCGCTCACCATCCTCCAAAAAAATAGTACCACCATTGGAGATGGTATCAGTTCCGAAACCATCAAGCGCACACCCGACCGCACCACAGGAGATGTTATCCGCCGTGTGAGCGGTGCCAGTATCCAAGACAATAAATTCGCCATTATTCGCGGCCTCAACGACCGATACAACATCGCCATGCTCAATGGCGCACTGCTCAGCAGCACAGAACCCGATCGAAAAGCCTTCTCCTTCGACCTGTTTCCCTCCTCAATGCTCGACAACTTGGTTATCGTGAAAACTGCCAGTGCCGATTTGCCGGCAGAGTTTGCCGGCGGCGCTATTTTAGTCAGCACCAAAGATATCCCGGAAGCATCTTTCCTGCAAGTGAATGTGAGCAGCGGTAGCAACACGGCCACCACCTTCAAGCCATTTTTATCAGGACAAGGCGGCGGCTCCGATTGGATCGGCCACGACGATGGCACCCGTGCCCTCCCCTCCACATTTCCAGCTACGGCCGACTTTAAAGCCTCTACCAAGGAAGAAAAGTACGCTTCTTCTCAATTTTTTGGCAACGACTGGGCCATCAACGAAAAAAGCAGCGCACGACCCAATATGGGATTTCAGATCAGTGGCGGCTATGTCACAGACCCCACCCGCAAGAATCAGTTTGGTGCAACCCTCGGCGTTTCTTACAGCAACAACAACCGATTACAAAATGGCATGCGCTCAGATTTTGACATCGCCAATAAACTATTCGACTTCTCTGACAAACAATTTAAAAACAACGTGCTGTGGGGGGCCCTGTTCAACACAGCCCTGAAAATCAACAATACCCACAAAATTGGGCTTCAGGCTACCTACTCTACCAACGCAGACAACATCATCAGCGATCGCTCCGGATACGACTATGAGCAATTGCGCAAAGTGACCTCCACAGCGATAGAATACACCGAAAACCACCTCCTCACCACCCGTCTGTATGGCGAACACCAATTGACGCAAAAAGGAATGCGACTCAACTGGGGCGGTGGTGTCAACCAAAGCACCCGCGACGTACCTTCCTTGCGTCGTATGTTCTATTTCAAAAACTTCGAAGACACGATTGACGTCAATATTCCTTACCAGGCTTATGTACCCTTTGGTTCTGCTGACCCCTACAGAAGCGGCCGATTCTACTCTTCTTTGACAGAAAATACGTACAACGGCAATATTGATCTGTCCATTCCTTTCGCCATCGGCACCCAAAAACAATCGGTAAAAATTGGTGGACTTTACCAGAAACGCGACCGCTCTTTCGACGCTCGGGTAATGGGCTATGTATTGGGTAATTTTATTAAATTCGACTATAATTTGCTCAACTTACCCCAAGATCAGATTTTTTCCCCGGAACATATCGGTGAAAAGGGGTTTATCATGGATGAAATTACCAACCCCAGCGATGGCTACACCGGTCAGTCAAACCTACGGGCAGCGTATGCCCTGCTCGACAATAAAATTGCCGATCGCCTTCGTATTTCCTGGGGAGCACGCGTAGAAAATTTCCGCCAACAAGTAGAAGCAGCACAATACAGCGGAACGCCACTCAAAGTAGATACCACCATTACAGCGCTCTTGCCGTCGTTCAACCTCATGTACAGTATCACCGACAAACAACAACTGCGCCTTTCAGGGTCAAAAACGGTGTGCCGTGCAGAATTCCGCGAACTGGCGCCTTTCTCTTTCTTTGACTTTTATCTCAACGCCAATGTTGTGGGCAACCCCAACCTGACCCAGGGTTCTATTTACAACGCTGACCTGCGGTACGAAGTTTATCCGGGTAAAAACCAATTGATCAGCGTCAGTCTGTTCTACAAAAAATTCAAAAACCCTATCGAATTCACCTTCGCTGCGGCAGGTGCCGGTACCCGTACTTTCTCCTTCAACAACGTGGCCAGCGCCAACAACTACGGCGCAGAATTTGAATTGCGCAAAAACCTCGATTTTATAGGATTGGAAAATGTGTTGTTCTTTTCAAATGCGTCTTTCATACGCTCCAACATCGACCTCTCCAAAGGCGTCTCGTACTACGACTCTACCCGCGCACTACAAGGACAATCACCTTATATCATCAACGCTGGACTTACCTATAACATCACGAAATTCGGTATGAGTACCACCCTGATTTACAATGTGATCGGTGATCGAGTTGCCCAGGTAGGGACCGTCGGATACGGTGATATTTATGAGCGCCACCGCAATCTGTTGGATTTATCCGTCAACAAACGCCTCGGTAAACACGGCGAAGTCAAACTGACTTGGGGCGATATCCTCAGACCGGAATTCGTGTACTACCAAGACAACAATGCGTCCCACCGGTATGAACCCGGAAAAGACAATGTGATGCAGCGCCTCCATTTCGGCAGCAACATTACCCTCGGTTTGGGATACCGTTTTTAACCTTGATCTATTGGGTTGGTTGCACCCCTCGGAACAACCAATTTATTGATATTCAATTGGATACAAATTTTAGTAGTAATAAGGTTAGGAACTTAACTACGAATCGCCCGAACGACGCAAGGTTGTTCGGGCTTTTTTTTCGCAACTGCTTAGGTGGCACGCTGTCTGCCAAAAAATGGCCATTTTTTTGTCTCAGACGCGACCATCTAACCAGTTACTTTTTTCAACATCTATTTTCCGGTTTCCAATCGGTAGCCTACCCCATGGACGGCAACGATGCCAACAGACGGATCTGATGCCAATTTTTTTCGCAACCGAGAAATAAAAACATCCATACTACGCCCTACCAAAACACCCTCATCTGCCCATACCTCCTGTAAGATGTAGTTTCGCTCCAACAGACGATCGGGGCTACAGACGAATAGCCGCAATAGTTTCGTCTCCCGGAAAGTCAGCGGATGGCGAGAACTCCCGCAAATGAGCGTCTGTCCTGCTACATCAAGGTGCGAATTCCCAAATGAGAGCCCCTCAGTTTGAACAGCGGAAATGGCTGCTGCAAGCGCTGGTTTTTGCCCAAAAAAGAACCTTCGAACGCCCAATACACCTAGAATCAGTAGCAAGAATAGACTTGTAAGGGCCAAAAACGGTGTCTTCTTCCCGTCTCCCAAAAAAGTAACTTCAATAAAATGGCAACCTTCGGGCATCTCCCGCTCCTGGCAACTCACAGCGTTTTTTTCCAAATAATCAAATTGATGGTAACCCAAGTCTATGACGTTATCGGTGCACCGGCGCACGGCAACTTCGTATGGCTCCCGGATGCCGTACAAATCAAACGACGCTTGGAGCAGCAATGGTAGTTGCTCGTAGCCAAAGGGTTGCTCCAAGCGCACCTGCCAAACACCTTCTTTGGCCTGCACCACAGCCGGAATACGGCTTGTACTGTCACCCGACTGCCGTAGTAACCCGTCGGCAGTCCGGCGCATTGCGAGGTTGATCTTGTCGGACGAAGATCCGCCCTGTGCTTCTTCTAAAGCAGACATCAACAGCCAAGCCGGAATTGGCACGGCCAACAGTAGCAAAAACCCTGTTTTTTTAAATAATCGAAGGGGAAACATGCCCGAAAAGTAGTGTTTTTTTTCGTAACAACGTAGGCGGTACGCTGTCTGGCAATAAATGAGCACTTTTTCGTCTAAGACCCGACAACCTAACCTGTTACGTTTTTTCAATACCAATCCCTCATTTGTGTTTACCCCCACCTAAAAAACGCAATAGCTGTTTCGTTTACCGCGCTTCTCAGAAGACCGAAATACCCGCAACCTTCGAATCAACTTTGCTCCTCACAGGTAATTTATCCGATATAAATCTGGGATCCAAAGATTGCATGTCTTCCCCAACAATCATTCAGCAGGTTGATTGACGTCACCTATCAAACTGCTTCTAATCCCTAAACTTGTGCTCTTTTTGTAAAAAATTCCACCGGCATATCCTATTGAAAAGCCTTGGGCCAAAAAATCATGCATGAAACATTCTATATTGTTTAAATACGTACTGCCCTTTTTCCTTTCGTACGCTGTGATGATTCTATTGGCGATGACCGTCGATTACATACTACATTCTTTCAAGATCGTACACGTTGGATTGTACCTAGGTTACCTAGGTACTTTTTTAATCGTCGCCTCCTTTGCCTACTCCCTCAGAAAACGCAAATACATCACATTCGGCGCTCCAAAGCACTTTTTAATGTTTCATGAGTACATGGCCTGGACTGGTTCTGTGCTTATTTTAGTACACGCAGGCATTCATTTCAATGCAAAATTAGCGTGGCTAGCCGTGCTGATGCTGTTGGTCAATGTGGGGAGCGGCTTGGTTGGAAAATTTTTATTGAAAACGGCCGGTGAATCGCTGCGGGAGGCCCGCGAGGAGCTTGTCAATGCCGGAATCAGCAACGCTGCCGCAGAAAAAGAGCTCTTTATGGACACCGTTACCGTGAATATCATGCGAAAATGGAGAGAAGTTCACCTACCCATTTCTTTCATGTTTGGCATCCTATCGCTCCTGCACATCTTGACCGTATTCATCTTTAGCAAATGAAAAACTTAATCATTATAGGAATCGTAGCCGGAATCGTTTGGCTGATGGTCCAATTTCCACACACAATGCTAAGCCCCGGTGAATTGATCCAAGGGCATCAGTATTTAAACAACAATTGTGTCGCCTGCCATACGCCCTTTGGCGGTATTGCCAATGATAAATGTATCGCTTGTCACAAACCATCCGAGATAGGAAAAGACACCTTAAACCCCAACGACACAAAAAAAGACACAACAACAATATTGTTTCACGAAAAGCTGATATCTCAATCGTGTACGGAGTGTCATACCGACCACCAAGGGAAAAATGATGCAACCCGGTTGAATGGCTTTAAACATGATCTTCTACCCAATACGATCACAAACAACTGTGTCTCCTGCCACCAAAAACCATCAGACCCGCTGCACCGCCAACTAAATACCAACTGTATGGGTTGTCACAATACAGAAGGCTGGAAAAACAACGTAACTTTCAACCACAGCATGCTCACGGTCGCAGACAAAAATGACTGCGTATCTTGCCATACACGCCCACCCGATGCATGGCATAAAACGCTGACGGCAGCTTGCGGGCAATGCCACAGTACGGATAAGTGGGTTCCGGCCACGTTTGATCACGACGCGTATTTCGTATTGGACCGAGACCACAATGTCAGTTGTAAAACCTGTCACACCAACAATCAATACAACAATTATACTTGTTACGGATGCCATGAGCATACCGTGGGCAACATCCTTTCCGAGCACCAAGAAGAGGGTATTTACCAAATAAATAATTGCGTGTCCTGCCACCGAAGTGCCCAAGAAAATGATGGCAAAAACCGGGGCAATAACGATGGAGCAGACCGTAACCACTTGAAAAGCCGGGAAAATGAAAAAGACGACGACGACTGATCAAGGCAGTTTGGTACAGCGAAACAATCACAAAACCAAACTGCCAATCCGTGCTATTTTCCCCTATGGTTGACAACAACTCAGAAAATTGCGCTTCGTTACCCTTTCAGATTTCCTTCGAAGTATTTTTCAATTTTATCAAACAAATGTACCCGGTCCTTACCCAATACGTTGTGCAGGTGTTCCGGATAAACAAAATAGTCAATTTGTTTCCCTCTTCGTACACATTCCCGAATATATCGAAGTGAGTGCTGCCACAGCACCACATCATCTGAAGATCCGTGAATCATGAGCAACCGTCCGGCAAGGTTGTCCACATAGTTGAACAGGCTACTGGCAGCATAGCCTTCAGGGTTTTCCTGAGGGGTATCCATATAGCGCTCTGTGTACATAATTTCGTACATTTTCCAGTCTATCACCGGCCCGCCGGCAACAGCACACCTGAATACGCCCTTTGCTTCCGGGCGTGTCATGAGAGACGTGGCCATAAACCCACCGTAGCTCCACCCAAAAACCCCTATTCTGTCCATATTGATGTAATTTTGGGTTTTTAGGTATTGAATTCCGGTCAGTTGATCGGCTATCTCGGCATCGCCGGCGTGGCGGTGAATGGCGCTTTCAAAAGCAAAACCGCGGTTGGAAGACCCGCGACCGTCTAGTACAAAGACGGCGTACCCTGCTTCGGCCATGTGGTGCATCCACAATTCAGCACCGTTGAGCCAAGTATTGGTCACCATTTGGACGTGTGGGCCGTTGTACACATACACAATGGCCGGATATTTTGCCGTGGAATCAAAATTGGTCGGCAGGATCATACGTGCGTTCAATATTTGGCCTCCGGGAGACGGCAGTGTCAACATTTTGGTGGCACCAAGCCGGTAACCTTCGAGCGGGTTCTGGGCACTGAAAATGATCCTGCGCTTTTCTGCCGCAGCCCATTGCGATAAGTAAACCACCCGTGGAGTTGTAGCATTGGAAAACACGTCCAATACCCAGTCACCGTTGCTGCTCACCAATCCGTTGTGCGTACCCGGTTCGTCGCTCAAGCGCGTCTGTAAACCAGTTTTCAGGTTGGCCGCAAGGACGTAACGGTTGAGGCCTGAAGCATCGGCGACCTGATAGTAGCAGTTTTTGCCACGGGCATCAAAGCCATAAAAATTGATGACAGGAATAGCACCGGAACTTACCTGACGGATCACTTTCCCCGAAAGATCATAGAGATACAAGTGATTGTACCCATCGCGCTCGCTTTGCCAAAGAAATTGATCATTGCTTCCGGGTACAAAAACAGCCGGCTTTTCCGGTTCTACCCACTTGTCATTGGTTTCTTCTAAAATGGTTTTGACAAAAGCGCCCGATGCTGCATCATATTGGTTGAGCCAAAGATGGTTTTGGGCCCGGTTGACCACCGCAATGATGAGAAATTTGTCGTCGGGTGTCCAAGCGATGTTCGTGAGAAATTGTTCAGGATCACCACCTTCCGGCAAAGTTTTTAGGTAAATTTTTTGCCCCGTTTGTGTGTCATAAATACCAACCGTAACGTGGTGACTTTTGGCGCCCGCAAACGGATATCGAATGTTGTGCACCTGAGCGGGCATGGAGTCAAGGTCATAAATCGGGTATTGCGTCACCATTGTTTCATCCATGCGGTAAAAGGCCAGCGAACGACCGGAAGGGCTCCAATAAGTACCCTTGGAAATACCAAATTCATCGCGGTGAACACTCTTGCCATACACAATACCATCGCCCTCACTTTTAGCCACACCCAGTTCTTTGCCCCCAATGTTCACCCATAGATCGTTGTTGCGTGTATAAGCGACCTTAAACCCTTTGGTTTCAACATCAACATTCTCCGCTTCCGCGGGATACCAATTTTTGCGCGTAAGCCCTTCTTTTACCGCGTAGGTGTACACTTCCTTGTCTGTGCGAAACCAAATACTGTTGGCATCCAACCATGTCATCGAAGGCAGCGATTCCAGTCGGGGAGCCCCCATTGCCGGCATTTTTTCATTGATCGAAGGCAGCCAATCGAGCGTGTCCACCCCTTCATTGGACACATTCATGCGCAGGAGCTTGTTTCCTACTACATGGGTAAACTGAGCAGTGCCAGGCACCCATTGCAACTGCCGCAGGTTGGCAGGAGCCAATACGGTACGCCCTTTCAGGATCGCATCAGACATACTGATGTTATTTTGTGCGAAAAGAAATAGGGGAAAAACGTGGAAGAACAGAAAGAAGGATTTTTTCATGTCAGAATAGCCTGTTTAAAATATCGGCAAAAATAACCGACTTTTTGCCATAGTTTCTGAACCTGGAACTTGAATTTCTGACTACTTTTCGCCGTGAAACTTTTATCAACCGTAAAAAGCACCACAAATGTTTTGGTGTGTTCGGAAGTGACCGTAAGCCCATACAAGCCCAACCAATTCCTTGGGCGCTGAGGGGATGCAAAAAAAATGAGGCAGTGCCACCACAGCACTACCTCAGCCCTAACCAAATAAAACCAAATTTTCTTTAAGATAAATCGCTTATCCGGATACAAAGGTAAAATTGCTTGGTGTAGTTTTTACAAGAACAGTCTTGTTTTTTTTTAAAAAAAATTTTTAACAA
>JBIPOY010000116.1:0-8967 GCA_044378705.1 Saprospiraceae bacterium | reverse complement strand
TCAATTTGTTAGTTCTTTTTTTAGTATATTATTCAAATAAACAACGCCCCAAGAATCTGTATCCATGCGCATCCTCAACCAATACGCCGCCAATAATCTTTTCACTACTGAAATAGGATCTATGGGAATATTTTGGAAGCGCGACCTTGGCCTTAGGCGCCTGAGCTACGAGAGAAAGTGAATTGCTATTTTGGAACCAGCTACCCCTAAAAATTGTTTTATAAACAACAGTCAATCAGCCACCTATGTCGAACCTTGCTGCCAAACTTCAGCGTATCGAATCGCTCCGCAACGCAATCGAATCAAAAGGTAAACTCCCCGATGACGTATTGCGAAAAATCGAGTACAAATTCCGCCTGGAATGCAACTACAACTCGAACAAAATTGAGGGTGGTACGCTGACCAAACCCGAGACGCGCAGTGTAATGATCGGCAATATCACGGTAGAAGGCAAACCGTTGAAGGATATCCGGGAAATGAAGGGGCATGATGTAGCCATGCAGGACATCCTTCATATCGGACATGGTGAAAAGCGGATTTCAGAGAAACGGATCAAGGATATACACAAACAAATCATTGTCCCCGAGACACCAGAAGAGGAAAAAGAAATTGGTGAATGGAAACAAATCGGAAACCACATCTTTAATTATCGGGATGAAAAATTTGAATTCACGACCCCTGAAGGGGTACCTACGGCCATCCATGATCTTTTAAACTGGCTCAACGCAGTTCTTGACAAGATACATAGCAAGCAAAAGGATGCGCCTAACCCGCTTTTATTGGCTTTTGAATTTCATTCGAAGTATCTCACCATACATCCTTTCACCGATGGAAACGGACGCACGGCGCGTATTTTGACTAATCTGGTGCTGGTTTCGCTTGGCTACCCACCTTTTTGGGTGACGGAAGGCGGCGAAAAAGATGCTTATAACCGCTATCTGGCAGATGTACAAGCCTATGGCGGCAGTCCGGATTTGCTTTATGAGTTTTTGGCTGGCTTGGTAGAGCGATCCTTGCATCTCACACTGGATGCCATTGAAGGTCGGGAGATTGAAGATGTGGATGACTGGGCCAAAAAACTAAGGTTGCTAAAATCTTTGCTTCCTTCAGAGGATACGCTGAGGGTAGCACGTACCAAAGAAACCATTAATGAAATGTTTCAACAAAGCATCAAGCCTACCGTCACGATGCTCATTAAAAAACTTGATGTATACGATGAATTGTTTGTCACAAAGCAGATGTGGTTTAGTATTGGTGGTAGTAGCTTACAGATTCAAGCAGTTGAAGACTTAGACAATGTTGTACAAAACTTGAATAATCATAATGTTGAAAATCTGGCCTATTTGTATAGCTTACAAGGGTACAAAAAGTCGAGCGAAAAGCCATTTTCAATCACTTGCAAAGTCATCTGGAAATTGGAAAATTATAATTACGCTTGTTATATTGAGGGTATCAATACGGGCGATCAATTCCAAAAACAGTACGATTCATTTTATTCAACTGAGGAAATGAACGATATCGTCAGTCAATGTGGAAGAGTTCTACTCCAGCAATTGGAATCAAATATATAGAAATAAATGCCGCATGCACATCCTCAACGAAGACGCCATTGAATACGCCGCCAACAACCTGTTCACCACTGAATTGGGTTTTACGGAAATCATTTGGGGCCCTGAAATCGCCCCGGAAGGCGCACGTACTCAGGAGCGTGAATTCAATGAGGTTGTGTTACTTAGACGGCTCGAAACTGCCATACACAAACTGAACCCACATTTACCCGCCGATGCGCGCGCCGATGTATTGCGCAAAGTATTGCGTGTGGAATACCCTGATTCCTTGTCCAATAATTTTGCCTTTCACCGACTGCTTACCGAAGGTGTGGACGTAACCTTCAGAAACCCACAAGGAGAAATTCGTACCGACAAAGCCCTGCTGATTGATTTTGCGCAACCTGAACGCAATGAGTTTATAGCGGTACGCCAACTCACCGTCATCGAAAACCAGAAAAACCGCCGGGTGGATACGGTGATCTATGTCAACGGATTGCCCCTGGTACTGCTTGAATTCAAAAACCCTGCTGATGCCAACGCCACCCTGAAAAACGCCTGGAATCAGGTGCAAACCTATCAGAAAGACATACCCTCCCTTTTTCAGTACAATTCTTTTTGCATTATTGGCGATGGCATCCACGCCAAGGCAGGCACGATTTCCAGCGAAGAAAGCCGCTACATGGCTTGGAAAAGCACTGATGGGCGCAACCTGGTTAAAACCGGGATGCCCGATCAGGAAACGTTGCTTCGCGGCATGCTCAATAAAAAGACCTTGCTCGAACTGATACGGCATTTCATTGTGTTCGAGGAAACGCCGAAAAAGACCATTAAAAAACTGGCGGCTTATCACCAATATTACGCCGTAAACAAAGCCATCCGTACTTCCATTGCGGCTTCATCTGAGGTCGGAGATCATCGTGGTGGGGTCGTATGGCACACCCAGGGCAGTGGCAAAAGCCTGAGCATGGTTTTTTACGCCGGGAAACTGGTGCTGGCTCCAGAAATGGAAAACCCCACATTGGTAGTGCTCACCGACCGTAACGACCTCGATCAACAGTTATTTGGCACCTTCAGTGCTTGCCGTAGCCTGTTACGACAAACCCCAAGGCAAGCCGAAAACCGGGAACATTTGCGCGAATTGCTGGCCGTCGCGGCAGGCGGTATCGTGTTCACTACCATTCAAAAATTTCTTGAAACGGAGGAGTACGAAAACGAGGCTGGCGAAACAAAACGCATCAGTGTAAAATACCCCACCCTTTCCACCCGGCGCAACATTGTGGTGATCGCCGATGAAGCCCACCGCAGCCAATACGATTTCATCGATGGCTTCGCGCGCAACATGCGTGATGCATTGCCCAATGCCACCTTCCTGGGCTTCACCGGTACGCCGGTGGAAAAATCGGATGCCAATACCCGCGCCGTTTTTGGGGAATACGTGGACATTTACGACATCAAGCGCGCGGTGGATGACGGTGCAACCGTCCCGATTTATTACGAAAGCCGCCTGGCACATATCAAACTGGATAAGGAACAAGCGGCAGTATTGGATGAAAAAATCAATGCCCTGCTTGAAAACTACGGTGAAACCGATGAAGTCGCTCACCGTATCCGGCAAAAGGCCAAGTGGGCACGGGTGGAAGCCGTGGTCAGCAGCGAAGGCCGGGTGAAGCAAGTGGCTGCCGACATTGTTCATCACTTTGAACAACGCCGGGAAGTCACGCTCGGCAAGGCCATGATCGTTTGCATCAGTCGCCAGGCATGCGTTGCCATGTACGATGCCCTGCAAGCCTTGCGCCCTGACTGGCATGCCCAGGAGGACACCAAAGGCGGCATGAAGATCGTGATGACCGGCAGCGCCAGTGATCCGGCAGAAATGCAGCCGCATTTAAGAACCAAAACGCAAAATGAAGCCATCGCCAACCGCTTCAAGGACGAAAACGATCCGTTGCAAATCATCATTGTTCGGGATATGTGGTTGACCGGCTTTGACGTGCCCTGCCTGGATACGCTGTATGTGGACAAACCCATGAGCGGCCACAACCTGATGCAAGCCATTGCGCGTACCAATCGCGTCTTTAAAAACAAAGGCGCGGGTGTGGTGGTTGATTACATTGGCATCCTTTACGACCTCAAACAAGCCCTTGAAAATTACATTGAGAACGGCGGCGAAGGCAATCCAGCCAACTATAAGGAAGACGCTGTTTTGGCCATGCAAAAGCATAACGAGCGGGTGAAAAGCCTGTTTGCACAGATAGGCGGCAAATCAGGTTTTCCTTATGATTTTTATTTCCAATTGGATAGAGCAAACTTGCAATTGGAATTTATCGCCCGAGCAGCGAACTACATTTTGCAATTGGAGGAAGGAAAGCAGGAGTTCCGCGAAGCGGTTTATGCCCTGCTCCGGGCCTTTTCGATTGCCGTACCCGATGAAGCCGCCCTGGCCATCCGGGATGAAGTCAAGTTTTTCCAAGCCGTTCGTTCTTACATTATCAAAGTGACGGTGGCGGAACAGGAGGAACAACTTGCTGAAAAAGGCGCGCCAAGCTCCGACGAAATCGACAGCACGATACGCCAAATGGTCAGCAAGGCAATCCTGCCACAAAATGTGATTGATTTGTTTGCCGTGGCGGGTGTCCAAAAACCGGACATTTCATTCATTTTGTCTGAAGACTTTTTACACGAAGCCCAAAAATCAGACAAGCAATTCCTGCTGGCTGAAATCGTGCGCAAATTGCTGAACGATGAAATCAAGTCATTCGGAAAATCAAATCTTGTCAAGGGAAAGGAGTTTTCGAAGATGTTGCAAGAGTCGGTCAATCGTTATCAAAACCATGTGGTATCGGCGGCACAGTTTGTGCAGGAACTGATTGATATGGCCAAAGGGGTGAACAAGGCCAAACACCGGGGCGAGGAACTTGGCCTCACGGAAGGCGAGGTTGCCTTTTACGATGCGCTGGAAACCAATAATGACGCGGTTAAAGTCCTGGGCGATGACATCTTAAAAAAAATCGCCCTCGACCTTTACAAAAACTTCCGAGAGAATGCTTCGATTGATTGGAGCGTGAAGGAATCGGTAAGAGCAAAACTGCGGGTGAGTATCAAACGGGTATTGAAGATGCACGGGTATCCGCCGGATAAGACCGAGGCTGCGGTGAGGTTGGTTTTGGAGCAAGCGGAGATGATGGCGGAGGAACGAAATTGACAAATAGATTAAATACCGAATCAATGAAATTGTACGCACTTACTTTTGGAGACATCATGGAGCGCAATGTGCTTTACTATGATGAGCAGCAACAAGAAGCCTGTGCTCATTTGTGCCAGACCTTAAAAATTGATTATTTGCCAGCGTTGGATGGTCTGAACAAATATGAATTAAAAGGAAATGTTTTTACGCTTTTTGCAGCAGGGCAATACACATCTCCTTACATTATCTGAAAAAGAATATCAAGAAATTCGGACTTTGCGAAATGGCGCTATGCATGGAAAAGATTGGGTTGAAAATGACAATTCGATTTACGATAATGTTTCTCTTTCAGGTTTGTTCAATCGGATTGAAACTCTTAAATGTAAACTACAGGATCTGTATTCACACCTTTTTCAACTTGAAAAACCCTTTCGCGCTTCACTGAATCAGAAAAAACTGGAGCTGTTAAATAGCAGCGAGATCGCCGCACTCAATTTCCTTCTCAGCAATCAGTAAGGAACAAAGCAACCTTGTCTTGAAATGACATTTTTGCACCCAAAACCACCCATTTTGTCAATTATGTACCCCATTTGTACCCAATTTTCATAACTCATTGATTATCAACACACATTACTTTTTGTATTGGAAAGTGAGTTGTTGAAAAAATGCCAAGCAATTACACTTCTGTTTTAAAATCTCCTCCCCATGGAAAGTGAAATCAGTCTATATCAAACTGAAGACGGACAAACCAAACTTAAAGTCCGCATGGAAGGGGATAGGGTTTGGCTTGCCCTGAACCAGTTGGCCGAACTGTTCCAAACCACAAAATAGAATATCAGCCTGCACAATAAGAACATTTACAGTGAAGCCGAATTGCAGGAAGCGGCAACTGTCAAGGAATACTTGACAGTTCAACAGGAAGTAAACCGAAGTGTAAAGTGGGCATTGGACTATTACTGCTCAATAACCTGTTCCGGCATCCGTATACCAAGATCGAATTTATTATGAAGGACCTGCAAGTGAGTCGGCCAACAGCGAGTATTTACCTTGGGAAACTATGCGAAAGCGGATTCTTGGAAAAACACAAACGCGGTGTCACTAATTTTTACGTCAACAGGCCCCTACTCGGGGTATTTATTTCGCATCCATGATCTTATGTAAAGATTTTACAAAAATGTTTACATGACAAAAGTATTATGTAAAGAAAATCGAGATTTCTTTACATAGTACATTCGCCAAAGCCATGACCATACACCAATTGCTCCAGCACCTTGCACACTACCCGCCCGATACCCGCGTGGTGGTGGCCGGCTACGAAGGCGGCTACAACGATATCACAATCTTTAAAACCTTCCAGCTACAAACAGACGCCCGCACCGAATGGTACATGGGTCAGCACGACGATATTGAAACTGGTGGCGAACCTGCGCTGCTGCTCGCCGGAGAAAACAGGCTGTCTGATGAGTATTTGGCTAAAATTAAAGGAGGTCGGCTATGAATTCTGAAAAAAACGCACTCGATCCGGCGTTTATCTGGGATATCCGCAACATGTTGGAACAGGCACGGCAAAGGGCCTATGCTGCCGTCAATTCCGTCATGGTGGAGGGCCTACTGGCACATAGGTCGGCGTATCGTGCAGGAGGAACAACAAGGTCAAGAACGGGCTGAGTACGGTACGTTCCTCATTCGGGAATTGTCGAAATCGTTAAGTGCCGAATTTGGGAAAGGTTTTGCCTTGGCTAATCTCAAAAATTTTCGCCAATTCTACCTAACTTTTCCTGAATTGGAGAAAAGCTACGCACTGCGTAGCCAATTAACCTAGACGCACTACCGGCTTATCATGCGAATTGATGGTGCCCAGGCACGGGAGTATTACATCCGCGAAGCAACGGAACAACACTGGAGCACCCGCCAACTTGAACGCAACATTGTATCGCATTACTACGAGCGTCTGCTGAGCGCACCGGACCAAATGGCAGTCACTATCGCAGAAACTCAAAGCCCTTCCGACTTCATAAAAGACCCGTACGTACTGGAATTTCTGAACCTGCCAGAAGCGGTGTGGCATGCAGAAAAAACACTCGAAACCGCCCTTGTCGCCAACCTGCAACACTTCCTGCTCGAACTTGGCAAAGGCTTCTCCTTTGTGGGCCGGCAATTCCGCATCAGCACCGAAACCAGCCATTTCTACATCGACCTGGTGTTTTACAACTACCTGCTGAAGTGCTTCGTACTGCTCGACCTCAAAACCGGCAAATTAACCCATCAGGATGTGGGTCAAATGGATATGTACGTACGCATGTTCGACGACCTCAAACGCCAACCCGACGACAACCCCAGCGTAGGCATCATACTCTGCGAAACCAAAGACGAAACCGTGGTGCGCTACTCCGTGCTACACGGCAGCGAACAACTTTTTGCCTCCAAATACCGGCTGGTGCTGCCTACCGAGGAAGAACTCGCCACAGAAATTAACCGCGAACGCCGCCTGCTGACGGAACGCAGTCAACCGGCCGAAGATGCCGGAGAAGGAGGAGGGTATGAGGGATGAAAAATGGGAAACCTATACTTTTTCAGATTTTGCTGATATGAACCCCTCCGTAAAATTAACGGGTGGAGGAGCATTTTCATTTGTTGAAATGAAAGATTTGAATAATGGACAACGTAATGCTTATCCATCAGCCGAACGTGAAATTTCAGGGGGAGCTCGTTTTCAAAATGGAGATACTCTTTTTGCAAGAATCACTCCTTGTCTTGAAAATGGGAAAATATGCCAAGTGAGAGGTTTGAAAAATAATATCGGATTTGGCTCAACCGAATTTTTGGTTTTTCGTGGCAAACCAGGAGTTTCTGACACAGACTTTGTATTTTATCTGGCTCGATATGAGGAAGTGAGAAAATTTGCGGAACAGAATATGGTTGGCACTTCTGGCAGACAAAGAGTAGGTAGAGAGGCTTTTGAAAACCTTATACTTGACCTTCCTCCTCTCCCCACTCAACGCCGCATCGCCGCATCGCCTCCATCCTCACCGCCCTGGACGACAAAATCGAACTCAACCGCCGGATGAACGAAACGCTGGAAGGGATTGCACAGGCGTTGTGGGGGGAGTGGTTTGGGAAGTATGTGGGTGGGGAGGAGTAATTGCCGGAGGGGTGGCGATGGGGCTGTATTGATGAAGTTTTTCTACTTCAAAGAGGGTTTGAACTTCCAAGTAATACTCGATCTGAAGGTCTATTCCCGGTGATTTCTGCTAGTGGTTTTCATGGATACCACTCAGAATTTATGATTAAAGCACCAGGTTTAACAACTGGCCGCAGCGGTGTTATTGGGAAGGTTTTTCTTATTCAAGAGGACTTCTGGCCACTAAATACTTCATTGTTTGTCAAGGAATTTAGGACGGGATCCCCAATTTTTTCATATTATCTTTTAAAATCCCTTGACTTAGTGTCTTTAAATGGTGGTTCTGCTGTTCCAGGGCTTAATCGAAGTGAAGCATACAATAATGAAACTATAATCCCCAAAATTGAAGTAATTAATCATTTTTCAGGAATCACAAAACCCATTTTTGATGAAATAAATTTAATCGAAAACCAATCCCGCACCCTCACATTCCTCCGCGATGCCTTGCTTCCACGACTGATGCGAGGAGAGGATTCCGCCTCGTCAGGTGTTCCTTATGGTCCTCCCACCCGCCGCGCTTGGTGAAAACACCAAGCGCGGCGATTGGGATGATCGTGGCGAACACCAAGCAAGGCAGGATAGACCTGCCCGGATTGATCGAGCGGGCGTTTTGGGGGAGTTTGAAGGGCAAAGCAGTGACTTTCGGCCAAAAAACTAATTGTTTCTGTTTTGTCATGCTCTTTGCATATTGGCACAAATTGTTTTACAATGAAACAAAACGGGTGCTTTTTTTGTTTTTTGTTTTATATTTACACTGAAAATCAAAACCTTGTCTATGTTCCGCGCCTTGCTCAATGATAAAATTGGTACTGTTGTCCGGCATTTTGCTGCCCAAATACCGCATTTGTCGCTGACCAAGCTACTTAAATTGCTGTACATCACAGACGAAATGGCAATGCGGGAAACAGGTACTCCAATTACCTGGCTCGAATACAGGGTTTGGAAACGCGGCCCGGTTCCGGCAGAGATTTACCAGGAAATCAAGTATGGAGAAAAAATGACCATTGGCAGCCACTTGGTTTCGCTGGATAACTACATTCAGATAAAAAAGC
>JBIPOY010000450.1:0-3069 GCA_044378705.1 Saprospiraceae bacterium | reverse complement strand
TGTATTTTCCGGCGGAAGGGCAAAAAGACATCCTCATTCGAAAGAAAGACTTGTACGACAACGCTACCCCTGCCGGCAACAGCGTGATGGCACACAACCTCCAAAAATTGGGACGTTTGCTTGATCGCCCGGAATGGCTGGAAATCGTTTCTGGTATGTTGAAGACCATGCGGCCTTCCGTGGAGCAGTTTCCGCTGTCTTTTTCCAAGTGGGCAACAGCATTATTACACGCTGAGATGCCGCCCATTGAAATTGCAGTGGTCGGAGCCAATGCCATAGAAAAGGCCTTGGCACTGCAAAGATCATTCCTTCCCAATAAAATAATTGCTGCCAGCGGCCAGCCCAGCGACGCAATTGCTTTGCTGGCAGGAAAACAGGGCGCAGCAGATGCTTTGATTTACCGTTGTCAGGATTACACTTGTCGCCAGCCGGTCGTATCTTTGGAGGAGTTTTGGGAAAGCCCATCCAATGCAACGCAAGCACCTTCAAAAACGCCAGACTTACCATGAAAAACTGCTCTTTATTTGTCTTTGTCGCTTTTTGGGCGATTCCGCTTTCTGCTCAACAACTTGCGCAGTATAGCCTATACAACATGAATCCCTATGTTTTTAATGCAGCGTATGCAGGTTTGGAAAGCACCTTGGTTGCCTCCGGGGTGTATCGCCAGCAGTGGTCGGGGCTACAAGGTGCTCCGGTTACACAACATATCAATGCGCACCTTCCGATCTATGTCATGAACAGCGGCATAGGTTTGCGCGTAGAAAATGATGTTATCGGCGCACACCAGACCAGTCAGGCGGTGATGAGTTACAGTTACCACCTGCCCGTAGGTCGGGCGTCCACCCTTTCGTTTGGTGTGGGGGCCGGTTACACCCAATATGCCATAGACGGCGCCAAATTGCGGGCACCACAGGGTACGTATGTAAACCCTGAATTTTCACACAACGACCGGGTATTGCCGGAGGGAAAAGAGCGGGTAGTAGCAACAATGTTGGAAGTAGGCGTATATTGGCAGGGAAAAAAGTTGGAGGCAGGTGTTTCTGTACAGCCGACGTATGCTTCTAAGATGTCGGTAGGGCAGGGAGGTTTCGGTGTTAAACCGATTCAACATGGTAATTTTTACACGTCTTACACGTTTTCATGGTCGGATCAGCTAACTTTTAAGCCTTCGGTTTTGGTGAAAACGGACTTGGTGAAAACACAGGCGGAGGCAACATTATTGGCTCGATGGCGCGAAAGTATATTTGCCGGAATCGGATTTAGGGGTTTTAGCAGCACCTCAAAAGATGCGGCCATACTGATTGGAGGGTTAAAACTTAATGACAAGACAATATTATTATACGCCTTTGACGTTCCACTGTCTGCGTTGAGTTTAGCCAATCGGGGCAGTCACGAGTTGCTGCTTCGGTACAGTTTGAACAGGCCGATTGGGGTTGGGAAGCTTCCACCGGTGGTGTATAATCCGCGTTTTTTTTGATGAACGGCTTGTTTTGTCCGACCAGTTTTGTCAAAAAAAGATTTTTAAGATAAAAAAATTTTTGAGGTGTAAATTTTAAAAACCATCATTTTCAATTCTTTCTACTGAAATTAGAGGTTTTACTGAGAAAAAATTTTTTATTAGATACAATGAAAAGTTAAAAAGTCGTTTGAGAGGTAGATGAAAGGCCGAAAAAAAAATATCGTTTGATTTTATTTTGAATTCTTTTTTCAATAGTTCCAATCATTTCTACCTTTACGACCACTTTTTCCAATAACGTACATTTAAAGTAGGAAAACATCGGGTGTTTAAAATGAAAAAACTACAGCATTCTACCCTGTTACTGCTCTTCTTTGCAGCAGTACTCGCGTCATGTGGCCGTAATGAAGGCGGCCAATTGATCGGTGTCACCGATCGTCCAAAATGGAAAGGCATCAACCCGTATGGGATGGTTTACGTCCCTTCCGGAACGCTTCATGTCGGCACCGGCGACGAGGACATCAGTCGATCCATGGTTGCTCGTCCGAAGTCCATCTCCATCCAAGGTTTTTTCATGGATGACACGGAGATCACCAACAATGAGTATCGTCAATTTGTAAAGTGGGTAGGCGATTCGCTGGCACACCGCAAGTTGGATCACATTGTTGAAGAAACCGAAAACGATCAACAGCCCCCCGAGCCTTTGGTGGATTGGGAACAGGAGATTGATTGGAAAGGTGATGCCGAAGGCGGCGATGGAATCTTGGAAGACATGTACTACCAAGGCAACGAGCGCTTCGCCGGACGCAAAGAAATCGACGTGAACAAATTGGTGTTCGAATTCCAATGGTATGATTGGCAGCGTGCTGCGCATGACCGTTCGAGCAGCCGCACCAGCCACATTCATCGTGAGAAAATCAAGGTTTATCCCGATACCCTTGCTTGGGTTCGTGATTACGCCTACTCTTACAACGAGCCTATGACACGCAACTACTTCTGGCACCCTGCCTTTGATGAGTATCCGGTTGTAGGCGTAAACTGGAAAATGTCCAAAGCATTTTGCTACTGGCGTAGTAAGTTGTGGGATATGTACGGTGAAACCGAAGAAAACACCGAAGACTTCCGTCTTCCCACCGAGCATGAATGGGAATATGCTGCACGTGGTGGCCGTGAAGAAGCTCCCTACCCATGGGGCGCGTATTACACCCGCAATGCCAAAGGTTGTTTGTTGGCCAACTTCAAGCCTGGTCGTGGCAACTATCCTGAGGATGGTGGCTTGTACACGGTAAAAGCAGATGGTTACTACCCCAACGATTATGGTTTGTACTGTATGGCCGGTAATGTTGCCGAATGGACAGAAACAGCGTACTTTGAAAATTCTTACTCTTTCGTACACGATCTCAATCCTGATATCCGTTTTGACGCAAAAGAGGAAGATGACAAAACAGCCAAGCGCAAGGTTATCCGCGGCGGTTCATGGAAAGACATTGCATTTTTCCTGCAGACAGCCAATCGTTCTTACGAATACCAGGATACCACCAAGTGCTACGTTGGATTCCGTTGTGTGTTGACCTTCTTGGGTCGTTCTATCAACGACTTCTAAAGATAATTGG
>JBIPOY010000449.1:0-3073 GCA_044378705.1 Saprospiraceae bacterium | reverse complement strand
TATTGAAACCGTTGGGGGTGTTCCGGTTGTACACGCGCTCTCTGCTCCCGATTATCAGGTAGATTGGGATGCGGTAAGCAGGCTCATCGGTCCAAAAACGCGGATGCTATGTATCAACACTCCTCAAAACCCCACAGGTACGGTTTTAAGGCGGTCTGACATGGAAAAAATAGAGACGATGCTCCGTGGTACCGAAGTGTTGTTGATGAGCGATGAGGTGTATGAACACCTTATTTATGATGGGGAGCAGCACGCCTCGGCACTTTGTTTCCCGGAATTGTATGCCCGTACCCTTGCTATTTATTCCTTTGGCAAAACATACCACAATACGGGTTGGAAAACAGGCTACTGTGTTGCACCACCCATACTGACACGCGAATTTCGAAAAGTACACCAATTCAATGTGTTCAGTGCCAATCACCCCATGCAAGCTGCTTTTTCTGATTTTATGGCAGAGCCTGCTGAATACCTCGGGTTGCCTGCTTTTTACCAGCAAAAACGAGATTTCTTCTTAGAAGCGATGCGCAATACACGCTTTAAGCCGCTACACTGCTCCGGAACCTATTTCCAATTGTTTGAATACCAGCATTTAAGCGACGAAGCAGACCTTGATTTTTGTAAAAGGTTGGTTGCGGATTTCGGCGTGGCAGCCATTCCCGTCTCCTCTTTTTTCTCCAATGGAAAAGATGAAAAAGTCATACGCCTCTGTTTTGCTAAAACAGAAGATATATTGGAAAAGGCTGCAAAGGCACTGGAAAAAGTCTAGTGCCTGTTAAAATTTCGTAATTTTTACCGTGTTGACGGTGCCATCGCTGTAAATGATGCGCGCCATGTACATACCCGACGGAAGTTGGTTGACGGGTAGTTCAATGTCAGACAATTTCCCTTTTTCCAAGACAATGGTATGCAACACATCCCCTTTTGTAGAGGAGATGGTCACCGTTACATCACCGTCAAATGCCACCAAGTTGATGATTTTCAACTTGTCCGTCACGGGATTGGGGGTTATCCGCACGGTTTCGTTGGTGGCGTAAGATACACTGGTCTCGCGGTTGGTCGAATAGGCTATTTGCCCGCTGGCCGTGGCGCGTTTGATACGGTATATATTTCTGCCATTCACCGGAGTTTTGTGCAGAAAGGTGTAATCATTTTGCTCTAAGGCGTCCTGTTTTCCGTATAGATTGGCAATATCTTCCCATTCAATCAAATTCGTCGAATGTTGTACCGTGTAGCTGTATGCAGTAGGTTCGGGAAGCGTCGTCCAATTGACTTGCACAGAAGTTGGGCCTTGGCGGTTGACGGTAAAGTCTGAAATAAACCCGTCACATCCCGGAGATCCGGCGGGTTTAACCGTGATGGCAACAAAATTTGATTCTACCCAGCTACATCCTGCCCGCCGTGCGCAACGCATAAAACGGGTTGACTCAAACAGCGGGCCCGGTTGGAATGTTTCCGACATGGCGCCGGGAACACTGATCCAGTTGGGTAGAGCGCCGCCGATCGACATAAACTGCAACCACATGTACTCCAAGGTGCCACTTCCACCGATGGGCGGCAAGGAACTGACAATCAGCGATGGTATTTGGCCCTCACAAATGGTTTGGTTGCAGCAAATGGTTCCCGGGGAGTCAATGTTACGGCAATAAGTATGGATACCGGCATCAAAACAAAACGTGTTGCCCTGGCCAAAACCGATGGTGAAGGGTTCCGTCGCGCCGTTGGATTTCACATCGCTGTCTTTGCAGTCGTTGCTCTGCGCATCTTTTATCGTCCATTCATAGCCCGAAGGAAGGCCGCTGAACACCATTACATAAACACCGGTTGTGACGCACTCAAACTGATAATGACCATCTCCATCGGTGGTGGTCGAGGCCACTATCACGTCATCGGCAGTGCCGAAAATGCCGTCTGGGCCTGATTTGGTGAGCTTAACAGTTATGTTGGATACGCCGATGGTTTCTGTTGGGTGTTGGAACCCATCTTGGTCGAAGTCTATCCACACATAGTCGCCTAAAAGTATGCCATTGTTGATAGAACCTATGGTAACAGAGGCCGTTGCGGCACAAAATGCATTGTCTGTCACCGTCACCGAGTGAACCCCGGCGTTCAGGCTGACGGCCGTTGCGGTCGTTTCTCCATTGTCCCAAGCGTACGTCAAAGTCCCGTTGCCACCGGAAACACTGGCGGTTGCGCTGCCAGGCCCTGTACAAGAAGCACTTGAAACTGCTGTGATGACCACCATGGGCGGCAGTAAAGACGCGATACTAACTTCTGCAGTGGCAGTACAGCCGGCAGCATCTGTGATGGTGACGCTATAAATACCGGCACCCAAGCCACTTGCGGTGGCGTCATCATCATCGGGCGTATCGGGGCCGTCGTTTGACCAGTCAAAGGTGAAAGGCCCAACGCCACCGGTTGCGCCCGCTGTTGCGGAACCGGTATTGCTGCTACAGCCCGACTGCGAGCTTCCTGCGATGAAAGCATTGGGTGCATCGGGTTGTGTGATGGCAATGGATCCGACCGCTGCACATCCATTGGCATCTGTTACAGTGACGCTGTGGTTGCCCACCGGCAGGTTGGTGGCAGTTTGGGTAGATTGGTCGTAGGCACTGCTGCTCCAAAGATAGGTATAAGGCTCAACGCCACCCGAGGCATTGGCGATGCCGGCGCCTCCGGAAATGCAAGTGGCACTGGTAACCATGGATACAATCAGGGATGGTCCATCGGTTTGGAGAATAGAAATAGTGGCAACGGTGGAACAGCCTCCTGCATCTGAGATGGTAACGGTGTGGGTACCTGCGAGCAGGTTGGTCGCCGTTGCGCTGTCGTCATCGGGGTCGTCGGCTCCATCGTTGGACCAATCGTAGGAATAGGGTTCTATTCCACCGGTAGGGGTTGCAATAGCCGAACCACCTAGGAGACAAGTTGCATTTGATCCGATGACAGCAGTCACAACCAAGGGCTGAGCGTTGGGTATGTTTACCGTGTCCACACCTTGACAACCTGTCACCAGATCGGTCACGGTGACTTGATGGGGCCCGGCTTCTAAGTTTGTGGCGGTTGCTGTATTTTG
>JBIPOY010000115.1:0-8998 GCA_044378705.1 Saprospiraceae bacterium | reverse complement strand
GTTTTATCTTTTCAAATCCTTTTAATTCTTTTACGGGGCGTGCAATGTCTGCTGCAATGTCTTGGATGTACCATTGTACAACTTCTTCCCCGGCCAGATCTCCCGTGTTGCTGACGGTCACGGAAAGTTCTACGGATTCTCCCAATTTGTATTGAGTCTTGGTCAATGAAATGTTGGAATAAGAGAAGGAGGTATAGCTGAGGCCATAACCAAAAGGATAGGCTGGTGTAGCGGGCGAGTCAAGGTAGCCACTGGTCCACATTTGTCCGGGTGTTTGTTGGGGTCTGCCGGTATTCAGGTGGTTGTAGTGGAGAGGTACTTGACCGATGTTTCTGGGGAACGTCACGGGCAATTTGCCGGAGGGGTTTACTTTTCCTGTCAGCACGTCGGCGAGAGCGTTTCCGGCTTCAAATCCGGGCTGCCAAGCAACCAGAATGGCCGGTGTGTTTTGGGATACCCAATCGAATACCATGGGTCGGCTGTTGAATAGCACCATGACAGAGGGCTTTCCGGAAGTAAAATACTTAAAAACGCGTTCTTGGTCTTTGTTTAGTTGAATATCGCTGACGGAGCGGCTTTCGCCACAGTCATATCCGCTTTCTCCGAGGCAGACGATTACCAAGTCTGCCTCGCGTGAAGCTGTCCGGGCAACGGAATAGTCTTTTTCGGTACAAGTAGCATCGAGGCATATTTCGGTAACAGTGACGGTGAACCCCAATTTTTCGAGTGCGGGTTTCAGTGCTTGCGCGGGCGTGACGATTTTGGTGGAGTCGTATTCGCGCATACCGAGCCCCAATGTCCAGAAGCTCATGTAGTCTTTTTTTCCTTTGCTGTCGGCGTAGGGGCCAACGATGGCAATTTTTTTAAAGGGGCTGTTTTGAGTAAGGGGCAACAAACCGCCGTCATTTTTCAACAGGACCATGCTTTTAGCGGCTGCTTCCCGTGCAGTTTCCCGGAATTCCGGTTTTTCTAGGGTTGCCTCCCGGCGTTTGGGATCTAGTTGAAGGAACGGGTTATCAAAGAGTCCGAGGCTATATTTGAGTCGCAGCACACGTCGCACGGCATCATCAATTTGGGTTTGGGTTACACGGCCCGTTGACAGGGCTTTTTTCAAGCCGCGTTGGTAAGTGCCACCAGCCATATCCATATCGCTTCCTGCGGAGAGGCATTTGGCCGAGGCGTCTACATCGTTTTCTGCGGCGCCGTGGACAATGGTTTCTCCGAAGGAGTTCCAATCGCCGACGACCATACCATTCCAGCCCCATTCGCCCCGGAGGATATCCGTGAGGAGGTGTTTATTCATACTTCCGGGCACTCCGTTGAGCGTATTAAAAGCATTCATAAACGTTGCGCATCCGGCTTTTGCAGCAGCTTCGAAGGGAGGCAACACCATTTCACGCAGTCGTTGTTCGCTCATATCGACGGTATTATAATCGCGGCCGCCTTCTCCGAATCCATATCCGGCGAAGTGTTTGGCGCAGGCGGCCAAGGTGGTAGGGTCGGCCAAGTTATTGCCCTGAAAACCTCGAATACGCGCTTCTGCTACGCGGCTTCCCAGGAAAGGGTCTTCCCCGGCGCCTTCCATGACACGCCCCCAGCGGGGGTCCCATGAAACATCCAACATGGGGGCAAAGGCCCAATTTTGACCATCGGCGGTAGCTTCTGTGGCGGCGATGCGGTCAATGCGCTCAATGAGCCCCATGTCCCAAGAGGCTGCTTGTGCGAGCGGAATGGGAAAGATGGTTTTGTAGCCGTGAATGACATCGAAACCGAAAATGATGGGAATACCGAGACGGCTGCCCACGGCGGCGCGTTGGATGGTAATTTTATTGTCAAAATTTGTATGGCTCAGAACAGACCCTACGGTACCCGCTTTTACCTGAGCCAGAAGATTGTCTTTGGTCACATCTGTACCGGTACTGATGTCTCCGACCACTTGGTTGAGTTGTCCGATTTTTTCATCCAGGGTCATTTTGGCGAGCAGGGCTTCTACCCTAGGTTCAATGTTCTGGACAGCGGTTTTTTGAGCAATAAGATTTTTCCCTACAGAAATGCAGAGCAAAAAAATTGGGATACGCAGCGCCGTTGTTTTTTTCATGGAATAGAATATTTTGGGCAAACCTACTGAAAATGACCGTATGCAGCATCGTTATCCTGTCTAACCCACAAAAAATTCCGTACTCTTGTTCTTGTTTTAACAAATGAGGTATGAACAAGCGATTAATTGACCCCGCGGAGCCCGTTTGGCTCAACGGACCGCACGAGCGGCGTTTCGAACTATTATTGGCGATGCGGGTATTCTGGGAGTTTATACGCGGATTTCGCGCACTACATTTTGTGGGTCCGTCTGTTACGGTGTTTGGCTCGGCGCGTTTCAAAGAGGGGCATCGCTACTATCAGGCAGCGCGTACCATTGGTTGGCACATTGCCAACGACTTGGGTTTTGCTGTGATGACGGGCGGTGGGCCGGGTATCATGGAGGCTGCCAACCGCGGCGCAAAAGAGGCGGGTGGGCACTCCGTTGCCTGCAACATCGTGTTGCCAATGGAGCAGGCCGAAAACCCCTATCTTGACAAATTTGTCATCATCCGGTATTTTTTTGTTCGCAAGGTGTTACTGGTAAAATACTCGTTTGCCTTTGTTATCATGCCGGGCGGTTTTGGTACCATGGACGAGTTTTTTGAAACATTGACCTTGGTACAGACCAAAAAAATACATAATTTTCCCATTGTCATCATGGGGATGGATTTTTACAGGCCACTCCAAGAATACCTGGCATTTATGGCGGAACAGGGAACAATTTCAGCTTCTGACATGGATTTAATCTTATTCACTGATGATCCTAATGATGCCATAGCCCATATCAGGCAGTATATTTCAAAGAATTATACCATACAAAAACGTCGTCGCCCCATTTGGTGGTTGTTGGAAAAGGCCTGATGATAAAGATCAAATAGTGCATTTTGCTGTTAACATTTTCAAAAGCAAGTCTTTCAGAGCGGGGATTGCCGTTGCTTTCCTAATTTTGCACGTTAAATGGGCTGTTCTAGCCCTTCTTTTTGTGCACAGCACCGTTTAACCACTAACTTGTCATAATAAGCACCATTCTATACCCAACCATGATCATAAAAAATTTGATGACTGCCCTTTGCGCAGTGTTTTTTTTCCACGTTGCTTCGGCACAAAACGATCCGGCACTTTTTACAGTAAAAGGTACGCCGGTATATGTATCAGAGTTCAAGTATATCTATTCGAAGGCCAACCAGGAGAAAGCAGATTTTTCCGATAAAAGCCTTCATGAATACCTTGATTTGTACACCAACTTTAAATTGAAGGTGCAAAAAGCGCGCGATATGCGCTTGGATACCATCACTTCTCTTATTGCTGAATTGGATGGCTACAAGCGGCAACTTTCAAAATCCTACTTGGAAGATCGTGAGGTAACGGACAAATTGGTGAAAGATGTTTTTGACCGCATGCAGCAGGATGTTGATGTTTCACACATTTTTATTGCCTGCGATCGTTCTAGAAATGCTCCGGATACGATGATTTCTTATAATCGCGCTTTAAATTTGATGAAAATGATTCAAAAAGGCGCTGATTTCAATAAAATTGCCGCCGACAGTTCAGACGACAAATCTGCCAAAGAAAATCGCGGCAACATCGGATTCTTGACCGCGATGCTCCCCGATGGTTATTATAATTTTGAAAAAGCCATTTACGGGGTAAAACCCGGCGTTTTACTCGGACCGGTGCGCACCAACAGTGGGTATCATATCATACGTGTCAACGCCTATCGCCCTGCTCGTGGGGAAGTAGAGGTGAGCCAAATATTGCTTCGCAAAGGAGATAACCCCGAGAAAAATGAAAAAGCCCGCATGAAAGCCGACAGCGCTTACAGTACTCTGGTGGCAGGAGGAAAATGGGAGGAAGTGTGTTCCAAATATACCGAGGACAAAGGTACTGCTGCAAAAGGTGGATATATTGGCTTCTTTGGAATCAATCGGTATCAAAAAACCTTTGAGGATGCCGCTTTCAGCTTGGAAAAAGATGGTGATTATACCCGTGTGATTGAAACCACCATTGGTTTTCACATCATCAAATGCAACAGCCGCCGGTCTCTTGGCAAATTTGAAGACATGAAACGCCCTTTAACCGATCGTGTAAAGCGCGATGGCCGCAGTGAAATTGCGCGCCAAAGTATGATTGCCCGTATTCGCAAAGAAGCCGGCTACCAGGATGTTCCCGCAGCACTCAAAGCTTGGTCGGCCAAACAAGTGGATACTATTTTTCTGACGTTTAAATGGAAACCGGACCCTGCAAAGCCTGCCGAGGTGCTAAACCGCTATGGCAAAGAAAAAACCTATACGGTGGCTGATTTTGAGGAGTTTTGCGCCCGTTCTAGTCGGGAGCGTATGCGTGGCCTCGGTATTCCCATGGTTGAAACCATTCAGAAATTATACAATTCTTGGACAGATGAAACGGCTGTGCAATACGAAGAAAGTCATTTGGACAAAAAATACCCGGAATTCAAGTCGCTCATGCGCGAGTATGAAGAGGGTATTCTGTTGTTTGAGGCCTTGAAGCAAAATGTTTGGGATCGCGCCAATTCAGACTCTTTGGGACTTGAAAACTACTACCGTATCAACCTGACACAAAAATACAAGTGGGATGAACGCGCCCGGGTAAGCATTTATACCCTGAAAACAGATGATCTCAAGATCATCGGTGAAGTGCGGGCTTTTGCCGCCCTGAATCCAGCCGCCGAAGTACTTAAAAAATACAACAACAGCGATGGCGATGTGATCACCGTGATTGAAAAGCCATACGAGCGCGGAAAGAACAAAGACTTGGGTCTCCTTTGGAAAGCAGGGGATTGTTCAGAAGCCAAAACGGATGCCGGTACAAAAACCGGCTCGTTCCTCAAAATCGAGGAAATATTACAACCACAAGCCAAAACATTGGCGGAGGCGAGGGGTTATGCCGTGGCAGACTACCAAGATTTTCTTGAGAAAAAATGGATCGATGATTTGCGCAAGGAATACGAGGTAAAAATCAATGAGGACGTACTGAAGAGCCTGATCAAGAAGTAATACCGGTATTGATCTACGTTAGCAAGGCGCGGCGTTACCAGTTTGTGGGTAGCGCCGCGTTTTTTTTTAAAAGAAAGCACATAAATAAGTTATAAATAGCGCCACATTCCGAACTTTGCCCTGCCTTGACCATGTAGATAATGTAGTAATTACTTAGGATGCGTGCTGTCTGGCCCCAAAAGGGCCACTTATTTGTCTCAGACGCAATCACCTAAGTAGTTTCATAATTTAAATGTTTACAGCTATGAAGAAATTATTTGCTCTAATGCCCTTAGCGATGCTGCTTTCAGCGTCTCAACCTTCTCCGGTCACACCGGTCATTCCTGCGGATGTGCAGGCGTTATTGGAAAAAAATGGTTGCGCTGCTTGCCATAACTTATCCCGCAAACTGGTTGGCCCGATGTGGACCGATATTGCCGCAAAAAAATATTCTGCCCAACGAATCAGTGCGTTGGTAAAAAAACCTGAGCCCTCCAATTGGCCGGGATATGTACCGATGTTGGCACAAAGTACCATTCCAAAAGCCGAGCTGAACAAAATTGCCACGTGGCTTTCGGCATTGAAATAAACTTTTTTTTACTATTGATGTTCGATTTCCCCAAGATATGTATGAGTTGCCCATTATTGACAAAGCAGAGCCTCGTTCCAGAAAACCGGAATGGCTAAAGGTTCGACTTCCCATGGGGGAGAATTACCGCAATGTGCGCAACATTGTGGATGAGTTCAAGTTGCACACCATTTGCCAAAGCGGTAGCTGCCCCAATATGGGGGAATGCTGGGGAGCCGGAACGGCAACTTTTATGATCTTGGGCAATGTCTGCACGCGTTCCTGCTCGTTTTGCGCTGTAAAAACCGGGCGTCCAAATGAGTATGACGAAGACGAACCCCGGCGTGTTGCCGAGGCCATTTGGTTGATGAAAGTCAAACACGCCGTTATTACCTCTGTGAACCGAGATGAGTTGAAAGACCGAGGTGCTGAAATCTGGTACCAAACGGTGCGACAGGTAAAAGAGCGCAGTCCGGAAACCACCATTGAAACCCTCATCCCCGATACAAAAGCCAATTGGGAAGCATTGGAGCGCATGATCTCCGGCGGCCAGGAAGTTGTGAGTCACAACATGGAAACAGTTCCTCGGCTTTACCGAAAAGTGCGACCTCAAGCCAAGTATGAGCGGAGTCTAGAGCAAATTCAGCGCACTAAAAACTACGGAAAACGCACCAAAACGGGTATTATGCTCGGATTGGGAGAAACACAGGAGGAGGTACATCAGGCAATGGACGACTTGGTGGCGCACGGTTGCGACGTTTTGACACTTGGCCAATACTTACAACCCACCAAAATGCACCTAGCGGTGGCAGAATTCGTTCATCCCGACCAGTTTGCTGCGTACAAAGAAATAGGAATGGACAAAGGGTTCAAGTACGTGGAAAGTGGGCCGCTTGTTCGATCAAGTTATCATGCTGAACGGCACTTGTTGTAGTAATGGTTTCTTTTTTAGGAGAGCACTTGTGATACCCTAAAAAAGTATAAGTCATGCGAATAATGACGCCTGCTGCCGGCAGCTACCCTTTCTTTTTGAATTTTCCTTCTTTCCAAGCTTTAAAAAACTGCCCCCATGCCAACGGGCTAAAAATGTTCATGGGCGGTGTTTGACCTAGGTAAACGTATTCACGGGATTGTTGGCGCAGGTAGAAGTTAGCGCTCTCCCTACCGCCGTACGGAACGATATCGGGGTTTTTCCGAGCCTCTGCGAGGTATTCATTGGCGATGTTTTCCGTTGCACGGCGTTGTAGTTCAGGGGTTACATCCATCTTTAAGAACTCTATTTTGAAATGCTCTTTGGATGGCCAAGGAAAAATAACCAGCTCCGGCAGGTTAAACGTGTCTTGCGACATGGTTTGGATCACCGCGTACTGGTCTTGCGTGAGGGTATCCGGCACCGTAACGATCACCTTTTCCAAGCCGATGCAAGTAAAGTGTACTTTGTCACCTTTTTCCACCACGAGGCTAAAAAAACCACGGTAGTCGGAATAGGTGCCCCGGTGTTTGAGCGGCAAGGCGATGGTGGCATAGGGCACAGGAACCAAACGCCCGTCGGCTTCTGTAACGATCATACCTGAAAACTGGATGAGTTGTTGAGAGGGTTCTTGAGCGCTTATTCCAGGCGACAAAACGACCAAAAGCGAGAAAAGTAGGAGCAAATTTTTCATGGTATGACGCAATGCATTTGGTGTAAGACAAAGGTACAACGACAGAACGAT
The DNA here is from genome assembly GCA_044378705.1 of Saprospiraceae bacterium. Lineage (GTDB taxonomy): Bacteria > Bacteroidota > Bacteroidia > Chitinophagales > Saprospiraceae > M3007. Next base: position 1,643 of record JBIPOY010000115.1, on the reverse strand, counting down.
TGATTGGCGTGATTTGTACCCTTGCGGTTGGGATGCTTAACCCGTATTTAACAAATGGAATGCAATTAAAGTAATATTAGGGGAAGCACACAACTGAAACAGCTTTTTTTTCGTTTTTATTTCGCGTAAAGTGGCAATCATATCACCGTTTTTGCGTTGGTTTGCCGGCCATTGCTTGCAATTGTTACCTTTGTCCCTGTTTTTCGTTTCTCTCTAAAAAAATTGATATTTCAAATGTTGCACAAAACAACCATCTTTTTCTTGTTTGCGCTACTGCTTGGCAGTGTTTCTATGAACGCCCAAGCAGCGCCCAAGTACGGCCACATGAATCTTGGCAACCTGCTTGAGATGCTGCCTGACACCAAAAAAGCCAACGACGATCTCAAGTTATTTGCTGAAAAACTCAGTGCGAAAGATGATTCACTGACCAAGGCCTTTCAGGTTGCTGTAACAGCATACCAGGCAGCGTATCAGTCGGGTACACTCACGCCTGTACAATCGCAGACGCGTGAGGCAGAACTGCAAAAAGAGCAGGAAGCCATTCAAAAATTTGAACAAGACGCCCAGCAAATGGTGACGACCAAGCGTGAAGAATTACTCAAGCCTATTTTGGCCCGTGTTGACGAAGCCATCAAAGCCATTGCCCTCGAAAATCAGTACATGATGATTTTTGATACCAGTTCCGGTTCGATGCTTTTTGCTGCCGAAACGGAAGATGTGACGGCGTTGGTAAAGAAAAAAATGGGTATCTAAATTTGTAGCGGTCGCTGGTTGTGGTATTTTTTGAACCACCTATTAGAATATCCACCGGTCGCTGTATCAACAAGCATTAAATCAACGTAACTGGTTAGGTGGCACGCTGTCTGGCAAAAAATGGCCACTTTTTTGTCTCAGACGCGACCACGCTAACCAGTTACAAATCAACGAAAATTGGTAACGGTCATACAGCCCCCCGGGTGTTTGGCCGTTACTTTTGTTTAATGCCGCTGGGTTGGCCGTACATGTTGTGCGAACCCAATATTATACCACGTTGGTATAATATATGCGAGATTAAGGCATCTAAACAGAACGAAAAAACCTATCATCCGTCGGACTTTTTTAGTTTTGCGCGGTCTATTAGAATTTAACCGCTTCCGGTTGGATTTGCACACATCTACAGAATATGGATTATTCCTTTAAAACACTTAACAACATAGCCGGGTGGCTCACATTTGCCATAGCCGCTATTGTACTGGGTCTTGCCGCCGAGCCCACGGGCAGTCTTTGGGACTGCGGCGAATTTATCGCTGGCGCGTATAAACTTCAGGTAGTACACCCGCCGGGTGCTCCGGTGTTTTTGCTGGTGGGGCGTTTGTTTACGTGGGTAGGGTCTTTGTTTTCCAGTGATCCGGCCATGATCGCCTACAGTGTTAACTTGCTATCGGCCATCTGCACAGCCTTTATGGCGCTTTTTGTATGCTGGAGCACAACCATCCTGGCCCGCCTCGCTTTGGTAGGCCGAGAGGGTCATCTGGCAGGTGCTCAGACCATCGCCACCCTTGGCGCCGGTGTTGTAGCAGGTTTGGCGGCAGCCTTCACTTCTTCCATCTGGTTTTCTGCGGTTGAAGGAGAGGTGTACGCCATGTCAACTTTCTTCACCGCCA
>JBIPOY010000448.1:0-3079 GCA_044378705.1 Saprospiraceae bacterium | reverse complement strand
GCAGGAAATCATCGCCAACTATAAAAATAAGCACATCTCTGCATTTGATCTGATCCAACAGCTCACAAAATATTACTACGGTGGAATTTTAGGAATTTTGGCGGGAATTTTTAAAAAGAGGAAATTCCTACAACCGATCTCTGATATTCCTGATAATACCTATGTTAATTTCACCGAAATTAACATGGCCCAAACCAAATATCGCATCGTAGTAGTAGCCCCATGGATGGCAAGCGGCGAAACCGGTGGAGCCGAGCGCTTTCATGAAGGACTTATAAAAGCGCTGAATACCGTCACAACAAGTGCCGATTTGTTAAAAGTAACTATTGATGAAACAAGCTTACAAACCATTGAAGAATCCTATTTAAAGTGTTTTAATCTGGATCTGTCGGAGTATGATGCTGTGATTTCGACCAAGGCGCCAACATTTCTGGTTCAGCATCCAAACCATATCTGCTATCATCAACATACGATAAGGGTTTTTTATGACATGTTTGAGAAGGCTTTTAAGAATCCTAGTCAATTTGCTCATTACCAAAGAAATACAATAGTTAAGATTGATTCTGAAGCTTTAAAATATCCACGGATAAAGAAGGTCTTTTCGCAAGGATATGAAATTAAAGAGCGGCTCCAAAAATGGAACGGAATCGCCAGCGAAGTCTTACATCCTGCCATGCACTTTAACAGCATAAGTTCCGGCAGTTATGATTACGTTTTTATGCCTGGAAGACTCCATCCCTGGAAACGAGTTGACCTTGTGATCCGTGCCATGCGTTTCATACAACTTCCGGTTCGACTCAAAATTTCGGGTACCGGTGAGGATTTGGAGCGGTTGATGATGATGGCTGGCGCTGATGACCGGATCGAGTTCTTGGGGTATGTTACGGATGAAGTTCAGGCACAATTATATTCAAATGCGCTGGTAGTCCCGTTTGTGCCTGTCAGGGAAGATTTTGGATATATCACCCTTGAAGCTTTTGCGCATGAAAAACCCGTGATAACCTGCAATGATTCAGGCGAGCCCCTGCAATTTGTTAAAGATGGCATAACCGGTTTTGTTGTTGACCCCAACCCAAAAGAAATCGCCAAAGCCATTGAATATTTTATTGCAAACCCTGAAAAGGCCAAAGAAATGGGGAAAAAAGGCAGACAGGAAATTGAGCATCTTATCAACTGGTCCGATATTTCGCAAAAGCTGATACGCTGCCTTCAGGAGTAACTGGTTAGCGTGGTCGCGTCTGAAACAAAAAATGGACCTTTTTGGGCCAGACAGCGTGCCACCTAACCAGCTGCCTGCAGGAAACAGAATGAGCGGATATAGCTACCAATCCTAGGAGGCCGGTTTATTTTTATCAGGGGAAAATGCAAATTTCTGCCAAACTGAAACGAATAAAGCAATACTTCTTTCATCATACATTTTAAACCAAAGAAATCCAAATGACATATCCTAATAAACTGAGTACTGATAAGACATCCAGGATTTCAAAGTTTAAGAACACGTTGTTTTATTATCTTAAAAAAACCCTCAAACCCTTCCGGTTATCCATTAATCCTATACCTGAAGTACTCAATTTTGGTCGTTTTGATAGGATAAACGGGGAAAATATACCCAACTCGGGCTGCCCGATAAATCCCGAATCCCACCAAAAATTTATCAGCATGGAGGGATGGGCAATAGATGCCGCACTAAAAATACCCGCTGATGAAGTGTTTTTGCGCCTGGGAAACAATGAATTCAAAGCAATTTATGGAACTGGACGCCCTGATGTGGCCAGTCATTTTAGCAATCCTTTGGTCAATTTTTGCGGTTTTACTGGCAAAATACCAGTTGAAATGTTTGATGAGGGGGAAAATACCATTCAGCTGAAAATTATTTCAAAAAATAAGGTTTACTGGGATGTCAAACAAATAACTTTTTCTGTAAGCCTTCCCGTAAACGCAATGTTTGCCTTTCGGAAGTTCTATAAAACCGACTTTGAAAGCACCGATGCAATCGAATTTCCGGAAAATAAAAACCCCCTTGTGTCAATCATCATTTTGGGATATAATTTCTGGAGCCATACGCAAACCTGTTTTCGTTCCATCATCCGAAATTCAGCCAATACCAGCTATGAAGTTATTTTTGTGGACAATGGATCTACCGATGAAACCACCGGGAATGCCCGTTTGGTTAAAAACTTGCAGATCATTAGCAACCATGACAACAACGGCTTTGTAAAAGGAAGTAATCAGGGGGCGCAAATCGCGCGAGGAGCTTATCTTGTATTTCTGAACAACGACACGTATGTTGCACCGGGTTGGCTTTCATCACTGCTCGAAACATTTAAAGCACACGAAAAAGTCGGCATTGTAGGGTCAAAACTACTATATCCCGACGGAAAACTTGCCGAAGCAGGCAGTGCTGTCTGGATAAACAAAGAACCCATCAACTATGGAAAATACCGTAATCCAGACGATTTTGAGTTCAACTATCTGAAAGAAGTTGATTATTGTTCGGCAGCCTCGATGATAATTAAAACCGAACTTTTCAATACCTTAAATGGTTTCGACGAAGCCTTCAGTCCGGCATATTATGAAGATACCGACCTGGCATTTCGGGTCAGAAAATCAGGACTCAGTATTTTATATCAACCCAAATCGGAAGTCATTCATATTGAAAGTCTGACGGCCAACACGATTGACAAAAATTCACAGCTTGCCAAAAGCAAAGCGGAATTTTATCACCGATGGGGAGATGACCTTGCAAAGGGTAATAACGACCAAACCGACAGTGCGTACTTTGCAAGAGATCGCTCGACGCCCGGCAGCATCATTCTTTATGTTGATCATTGTATTCCAAAGATTGATAAGGATGGTGCTTCATTTATTACGTTTCAGTATTTATTGGCAATGAAGGCCCTCGGATATAAAATTGTTTTTTGGCCGCAGGATCTAGATCCGGTTGAACCATACACGGGCATTTTACAACAAAACGGCATTGAAGTGGTTTATGGCGAGGTGTCTTTTGAAGAATATCTGATGCAAAATGGATCATATATAAATTTTGCTTTTGTATCCCAGCCAATGGGAAGCCTTCCAT
>JBIPOY010000447.1:0-3082 GCA_044378705.1 Saprospiraceae bacterium | reverse complement strand
CGTTTTCGCTGTTCAACCTGCAAGGGATGACGCTGTTGCTGATCGGGAATATATCGGCAAAAACTGGTTTAAGTTCCTCAAAGAGAATAAGATACATTTTGTGATTCGGCTTTGACTGGGGGATTATTTTGAAGATATGAACGCTGCAAAAGGCAAGGATTATTGACAGATGCAGGGCAAGTGCGCGCTGAAAAATAAGTTGGTCAAAAAGCAGGTTTTTCTGGACGGCCAAGCTTATACCATCGTGATGTTGCCCAACCCTAAATTTGGTGCCGATGAACCGGTAATGATCTTTTTAACCACCTTGCCAAATACCGCCAATGCCGCTGAACTCTATGCCAAACGTTGGAAAATCGAGTGTCTGTTCCGTCATCTGAAAACCAACGGGTACAACCTCGAAGACCTGAATCTCAAAGACCCAAATAAGAACCTGCTGATGATGGCTATTGTCACAACGGCCTACATTCTAGCCGTGAGAGAAGGGTGGAAACGCAAAAAGCGTATCCCAACGCAGCTCTACGCGGATGGATCGGAGTGGCCCGAAGTCTCGATTTTTAGGGAAGGATTAGCTGTATTGACCGCAAAATGTTACCGATTCATAGAATTCTTAAAGTACGTTTTCAAGGCTTTATCCTCAAAAAATCATACGATTTTCAAAAATGTCCAGTAGTATGGCCCGACACTCCTACGCTACCATTGCTAAATATAAAGGTGTGCCGACGGCAGTTATCAGCGAAGCCCTCGGGCATTCCTCCGAGGACGTAACCCAAGTTTACCTCGACTTATTCGATCAAGAGGTAATGGATAAATACCACTCGCTAATCATTGAGTAATTCGCCACAATCATATTTTAAAATCGCACTCATGGAAAATAGCCTGGTCAATAGGGATTTTGAGCGCGTCATCAGGCAAATGAGCCGCATCCTGCCAATGCTTTCTTTTGGTCTACTAATAGGCACTTACCTCATTTCTACGCTGATTATGGGAATATTTCATGCAGAGAAAGCCCCAAATTTAGGGTTTTAAGGTTGCGGCATTTCTGGTGCCACTTGCTATACAAGCGGGCAGGGGAACACTGGTGTTCTTTTTTCAACTGAACCCTGCGCACCTGCAAAGTCGGGTTTCCTTCGGAATCATTGCCGCTACTGTTTTGCTGCTCCTTTCGCTTTGTGAAGCCTTGTTTGTGATGTTGCCTTACGGTATTTCCTGGACGATTTCAGTCTCCACGCTGATGCTGATCGGTTGGGTAATTGAGATCATGATTCTGCGGGAAACGACGTTTGCAACGCAAATGGAGTTATACCAAAATCAGGCACAATGGCAGGAGTTGAAAAACTTCTACGTTGCCCGCAATGAATTTGAACAGTTCATCAAGGCACTGCCTGACATGGGAAATTTGCCGGAATACGACGTAAGACAAATTCCACACGAAGCAGCACCTACCGTTCCTAAAACAGATTTTAATGTTGTCGGCCTGGGAAAGGAGTTGAGCCCGTTGTAAAATGGGCAGCCGATGTTGAGAACCTGATAAATTCCCAGGCAATATTTTACGGAGTAACCTTGGATAGAGTCGATCCTTTTCTGGAACGAAACCTTGCCCGACTTGAAATGCGTTTTCAGGAGCGGTATCATGCCTCCGCTGCAAAAGAGTTGAACCGAAGGGACGAGGGTAAATCTCCACATCAAACAACCTTGCGCTCCATGAATGAAAACAAGGAGCGGCTGGAAACAACCCGAATGCTTCGCCGAATTTTACTGGAAGAAACAAACAAACTCAATGCTGACAAAAAGAAAAGTGAAGCGTAATTGCTCAAAACCGCTTTTGGGTATATGGTCAAATGACCAGATGCACAAAGACGCATTTGCACCGCTTTGGATGAGATTGGAGTCAATTTACTTGACGGATCCGAAAAATCATGTTACCTTTGCATCAACAGTACTCGCCACGCTACCCGTTAGATCAGCGTCCCAGGGCGAGTCTTGTTTTTTTATAGCCTTCCTAAAAAATTCATGATACCCCATCGGAGCATACATTGCTTCGATGGGGTATTTTTTTGACCATGCGATATACTAAACCAGCTACAACCATTCAAGATCAAATCAGGCTTCTGCAAAGCAGGGGAATGTTTATTGCTGACCTCGCCGAAGCGGAACATTTTTTGACCAACATCAGCTAATACCGCTTGGCTGGCTATTGGTGGCCAATGCAGGCAGATAAAGTAAATCATACTTTCAAGCCTGGAAGCCGGTTTGAAAATGTGATCGCGCTGTATAATTTTGATCGGGAGCTACGGATTCTGCTTTTTGATGTGATTGAACGGATTGAAGTACAAATAGGGCGTTTTAAAAGAAGTACAAGAAGAGTAAGGTTTCACACTGCCCAAAGGGCTAAAAAACAAACGCAACTGCCTGATTAACAGACAATTGCGTTGTTTTGTTGTCGGGATACCAGGATTCGAACCTGGGACCCCCTGCTCCCAAAGCAGGTGCGCTACCGGGCTGCGCTACATCCCGAAACTTTAAATAACAGAAAAAATATTTTCTGTGTGCGTTTCCAAAGCCCAATGGGGCGGAGGAAGCGGGATTCGAACCCGCGGTACAGGGTTACCCGTACGTCGGTTTAGCAAACCGGTGGTTTCAGCCACTCACCCATTCCTCCAAAACGGGACGCAAAGATATTACTTACTTCTCCGTTTGTCCAAGTGATTGTCAATGTTTTTTTAAAAAAAACAAAAAAACGCGTTTTTTAGATGTTTTCATCGGTTTTAATGCCAAAAATCGGCAGCTGACTCGTCTTTGCATACGGGAATTGCGCTAATTTCGATACCCGATAATAGGTGTCCAACCCGGTAACACAAACATTGGCTGCACTGTCCAATGATATATTACCTTGCTCCGTCAACAAATCTTCAGGTATAATAATGTGTTCTATCTGCCCAATCATCAAAATAGTGTTGTTGATCGTCAGCGGAATTTCCTGCAAAAATCGCATACCAATTTTCACTTGACTCTCTTTCACAAATGGAGCCCGAAATTCCCCCCAATATTCCGGCGTCAAACAACAAGCGTCAAATTCTGACTC
>JBIPOY010000114.1:0-9020 GCA_044378705.1 Saprospiraceae bacterium | reverse complement strand
GCCCGCCTTTGAATTTTGCCCTGCCAGTCCTAAATCCCGAATCGTTTCACCTATTTGCAAGGATCTCAACCAATCAATAATTCTGCGCCCGATCACCAAAGAAATGAGCAAAGAAAGCAGCATAGCTACCCCGGCCCGAAACGAGATAAACTTAAACAAACCTGCACCGGGCAGGTCATAATGCTGTTTTAAATATTCAAAAAGGTGGACTAACATGCTGTTTTATGGCCAAAATGCGTTTATGAAGACAAAGTATGGTTGATGTTTGTTAAATGGGTTGTGGATCAATCTTTCATCGCCCGCAACCTTTTCAAAATAATAGTCCCTCCACTATTATGACTTTGGGAGGTATGAAAGCCACCCGAGTATCATTTTATCCTTCGGTCATCATTCTTAGGAGCACCTGTTTGTCATCAAAAGGGTGTTTTACGCCTTGAATATCCTGGTATTTTTCGTGACCTTTTCCGGCTACGAGGATAATATCATTGGTGCCGGCCATGCGTTCTGCCGTTTTAATGGCCTGTTCACGGTCTTGAATGACAATTGTTTTTTTACGCCCATCGGCATCTAGTCCGGCTTCCATCTCTTTTAAAATAGCGGCAGGGTCCTCTTGGCGGGGGTTGTCACTGGTTAGAATTAGGCAATCGCTCCATTGTGCGCTGATGCGTGCCATGGAGGGGCGCTTACTTTTATCCCGGTCACCACCTGCACCGGCGACCGTAATAACACGTGACGATTTTTTCTTCAATTTTGCGATGGTTTCCAGCACTTTTTCGAGTGCATCCGGGGTATGCGCGTAATCTACAATGCCAATACAGCCTGTTTTTGTGGGGTGTGCGAGATAATCGAACCTCCCTTCGGCACCCCTCAAGTCACTGAGGGCTGTCAACGCTGATATTTTATCTACCCCAAGCAGCATGGCTACGGCGTAGGTTGCCGTTAAGTTATATGCGTTGAATTCTCCCATCATTCGGGCATGAATAGAGGCGCCATCCAGCTCCAAGTGCAAGCCATCAAGGCTATTTTCAATGATTTTAGCTTTGAAATCGGCTGATTTTTTTAGGCCATAGGTTGATTTGGATGCCATTGTATTCTGAAGCATCACTCCACCATTCCGATCATCCGTATTGGTCAGCGCGAAGGCACTTTTGGGCAAGTCATCGAAAAATTTCTTTTTAGCGTCACGGTATTCTGCGAAAGTATGATGGTAATCGAGATGATCGTGGGAGAGATTGCTAAACACGCCCCCTGCAAAAAAGGCTCCTGCGATTCTGCGCTGATGAACAGCATGGCTACTGACCTCCATAAACACGTAACTACATCCGGCAGCAACCATATCATTCAATAAGCCATGCAAGAAAACAGCATCCGGCGTGGTGTGCGTGCTGGGAACCACCGTTTCTCCTATTCTGTTTTCAACCGTTCCAATCAGACCACATTTATAGCCCAGACGGGTAAAAAGTTGCCACAACAGCGTCACCGTGGTTGTTTTTCCGTTGGTACCGGTGACACCCACCAAAGCGAGGTGATTGGAAGGGTTATGAAAAAAATTGGCGGCCATTTGGCCGAGGGCTTCTGCGGAGTCGGCCACCCGTACGGCCACAATATTGGGCTTGGCAACGACATACTCTTCCGATTCATACACCACTGCGACGGCGCCATTTTCAATGGCAGCATCAACAAAAAGATGACCATTGACAGCAACACCACGCACCGCCACAAAGACATCACCGGGACGCACTGCGCGGGAGTCAAAACGGATACTTCCGATTTCGACGGCGAGGCTGCCCTGTGTGTCCAGCACGTGAACAGATTTGAGTAAGAGATCGAGTGTCATGACAGATAAATGGGTTCAATCGTTCATTCAAGGAATAGTGTACAAGTTTGTCCATTGGCCTTGGTGCCTACTGCCAGACTTTGGCGTCTCACCTTTCCAACGCCCTCAACGCGAACACGGCATCCACGGTTTTCAAGGATATAAATAGCATCTTTTAAGCCCATTCCGATGACAGAAGGAACGGACTTGTCAGAAATTATCCTATTTTTTTGCATCAAGGAATCTCCTTTTTCCGCCACCAGAACAGACCATTCACCACTTGCCTTACGGGCTTCGTCCTCTATAAAGTAATTTAATCCCAGCCATTGCAAGCTTTCATTCATATCCTTGGCTGCTCCTGCATCAAAAGATGGCAACTGTGCGGTTGTCAGTTTATTGGGAGCATTTTTATTGATGGGACTGTGGAGTTCAGCTTTCATGGCATAGCATTTATCAGCGATGGCACGGAACACCGGAGCTGCGACTTCAGCGCCATGATAACCGCCCCGTTCGGGCTCACTGATCACAACGATACAAGAATAGTAGGGGTCATTGGCGGGGAAGAACCCACAGAAACCAGCTTGGTGGCGAATGCCCTTTGATGCGTTGAATTTATGATAGTTTAACTGTGCGGTGCCTGTTTTGCCCGCAATTGAATAGTGTTCGGGGAGAATTTTTTTGGCTGTACCGTTGAGCACCACTTCCCGGAGCAATTCGTTGGCTTTGTCAATGGTAGCTTTCGAAGCGATGTTGCGTTTGACCACCGTTGGCTGGAATTCCTTGAGGAGTTCACCGTATCGTTCCGTGCGTTGAACGATGTAAGGCTTCATCATCCTCCCGTTGTTGGCTACAGCATTATAGAAGGTTAAGAGTTGCATGGGCGTCAGCAAAAGTTCATAACCGATGCTCATCCAAGGCAGGGTTGTACCGGACCATTCACTTTTAGGGTTTTTCGGGTCTTTGATGATGGGTAATTCTTCGCCACCCACTTCAATATCGGTGGGCAAGTTCAGTCCGAAGTCGCGCAAGTGCTCTATGAACAAATTTGGATTTGCCTTGAAATATCTTTGGGTGAGTGTAGCCGTACCCACATTACTAGATTGAGCGAACACTTGTCGAATAGACATAGAATCCAGTCCGTGCGGGAAAGCATCTACCAGTTCTTCGTCATAAATCTTGACTTTTCCGCCGTAAACGGGAATTTTTTCGTCAAAATCTTTCAAAGCCCCTTCTTCCATCAAAGCCATAAAAGTGGCGAGTTTGAACATGGATCCCGGCTCAACCCGTTCTCCGACGGCGTAGTTGTACGTTTCCCACCAGCCATCCGGGGTTCTACCAATATTGGCCATAGCTCGAATTTTTCCGGTTTTCACTTCCATGACGATGGCGCAACCATGATCTGCATTGTGGGTTTGACAAGCAGAGAGCAAGCTATTTTCAGCGATATCCTGAATATTAATATCGAGCGTCGTCACAATATCATCGCCGGCTTCGGGTTCGATTTCTGCCAGATCATTGACGGGAATATACACATCACCGGGCACGCGGATCATCAGTTGTTTGCCTTCTTTGCCTTCGAGGACATTGTTAAAGCTACCTTCGAGCCCTACCGGCAGGGCTCCTTCTCGGGTATATCCGATGGTACGTTGGGCCAGTATTTTGAAGGGGCGTTCGCGGCGATTTTTCTGTTCAAGAATAAAGCCCCCTTTGTATCGGCCTTCCCTAAAAATAGGAAAATTCTTAATCATCATGGCTTTGGCATAGGACAATTCTTTGGCAATGGGAACATATCGGATGCCACGCGCCTTGCTATCCGTGCTATCTCGAAGCCGGCGCAACCAACCGGTGTAGGCGCCGGGGGTAAACTGCTGATCGACATACGTAGAAAGAAGCCATCCGAGACTGTCCGTTGCCTGCACATTAAATATTTCTTGGGTAAGGCCTTCGGCCTTTGCATCGAAGTGGATGTCAAAAAACGGCAATGAAGTAGCCAGAAGTGACCCATCATCTGCCAAAATATTACCCCGTTGAGAGGGGGCATCCACCCATTTCACATACAAGCTATCTGATTTTGCTTCCCATTTGGGGGCATCTTTTACGCTGATTTGAAAAAGCCGAAGAAAGATTGCAAATGCAATCCCCACCACCCCAGCGGCGACGAGATAGACACGCAATAAGACTTCATTTTTAATGTTCAGCACTGTGTTGTATATTTTGTGTTGCGTAATAGTAACTGGTTTGGTGTAATAAAAAATGCCAATCACTTCAATTCGATCACCTTTGGGCCCCTCCCCTCTAAATCAACCCCTGCGGGCTCAAGGCTTTCATCTATTTGGCTCTGCATCGACTTATACATGGTTTCGCTTTTGATAGCGGTATATTCCCATTTCAGTTCTTTCATCTCCTTTTGTTTTTGCTGAATTCGGCGGACACCTTTTTCAGCGAAATGCGCATTGGCGATGTAAACGATGCCCAAAAAACCCAAAAACAACAGGTATGAAAAATTACCAAACACGAGATTGGTGGTGTGTTGGCTTAGGTTCAGTGCGTTGACTAATTTATTGGCCATGTTGTTGTTTTTGAGTATTCAGGGGCCCTATTGCAGCATTTTATTGTATTAAAACAAGGTATAGTGGTTACAATTTTAGGTCATATTTTTTTTCCGATCCTCAGTTTAGAGCTTCTGGAGCGGATATTTTTGGTTACTTCAGCCGCGCTGGGTTCTATTGCTTTTTTTGTGATGAGTTCCCATGGCCGTTCAATATTGCCATAAAAATCCTTTTTCATTTCACCTGTAAAGTTGCCCGTTTTCAAAAAATTCTTTACCATTCGATCTTCCAGTGAATGGAATGCGATGACTGCCAGTATTCCTCCGGGTACGAGCATTTCAAAGGCCGACTGCAAAAACTCCTCTAACGCGCCCAATTCATCGTTGACTTCCATGCGAAGCGACTGAAAAACCTGTGAACGATAGCGCATCCGATCGCCCAGAAAATATTTTTCACACAAATCAACGAGGGCAACGGTATTTCTAAAAGGATCGATTTCCCGGGCCTTGACGACAGCTTCCGCCAAGGTCTTTGCATTGCGCACCTCACCCAGATCTCCAAAAACGCGTTGTAATTCCTGGGGACGGTATTGATTGAGAATATCGGCAGCGGTCAAACCATCGCGGGTATCCATCCGCATATCCAACGGCGCGTCATAGCGGTAAGAAAATCCGCGTTCAGCACTATCCAATTGGTGGCTGCTTACACCTAAGTCGGCCAAAATGCCTTGTACAGCGCCAGTTTTCACCCCCTCTGCCCGAAGTTGTCTCTTTAAATGCCTAAAATTTGAATGAACGAACGAAAAATTTGATTGCTCAGAAAAAGAGGCCGATTCTGCATTCTTCATGGCATCTTTATCCTGATCAAAAGCGTAGAGATGTCCTTTCCCTGCTAATTTTTTCAGGATCAAACCGGCATGCCCACCACCTCCAAAAGTGGCATCCACATAAACACCATTCGGTACAATCCGAAGAGCGTCAACGGATTCATCCAGTAGAACACTTACGTGATACATACTCATTCCTGACTTTTATTTGTCACCCTTATTTGGGTGTCAACCACTGGTGTAATTACTTAAAAATATCGATATCTCCCACGCCGTCTGTACCACCACCCATGACATCATTGGCCAGATCAGCAAACGTATTGGAGTCAATTCCTGCCACTTGCGCATGCGCTTCGGGCGACCATATTTCGATGCGGTCGTCCATGGCTACGAGTATGGCATCTTTACTAAAATTGGCGTAGTCCATTAAAGTTTTCTGTAAGAGAATCCGATCCGCGCTATCGGTGGTAATTGGGTAGGCTCCCAGGTAAAAAGAGCGAATAAAGGCGCGATTCCGGTCATTAAAACGATTGAGACGGCTCAACTTGGCAGCGATAGCATCCCAGACCGGCTTGGGGTAAAGTGTGAGGCACTTTTCGAATCCCCTGTTCACGACAAATTCATAGCCGTGACCCTCGCCACCGGGTTTGTCACCCAGTTGACGCAGTAGCGCGGTTGGAAGGCGCATACGACCCTTTTCGTCCAGGGCCACAGGATATTCGCCTATGAGTTGCATGAAGGTACTGTTGATTAACTATTTCTGCTGTATTGATCCTCTGCAAGCGCTATTGTGGGAATGCGTTCACGGGATACTGGGACAAAAGTAAGATATTTTCCCACATTTTCCCACTTTGGTGTAAAAAAAGTACTTTTATCTGTAATTTTTATGACCAAACAAAAAACAATATTGATTTATAGCTGTTTATCCATGTATATTTTTTCTCCATTAAAAGTAAAAAAAGATCAAAAAAACGGTTTTTCTGTTTCAAATTTGCCGATTGAAGCAAAAAACAAAATGAGTGGTAAAAAGTGGAAACAAAATTAGGGGCTCGAAGTATTGATCTGAGGGGCCATTTCGGTGGTTTTTATGCAAAAAAAAATGCCCAAGCTTTCGCTTGGGCATTTTTTTGATATGAACTTGTGCTAGAAACAGCAAGCATTGGTGAAATAAAAGGCGCGGTTTAAGCCAGCACTTTTGCTACAAGATCTGCTGCTTCCTGAAATTCTGTGGCACCCATCACTTCCAATCCTGATTCATCAATGATTGTTTTGGCGATATCCGCATTGGTTCCTTGGAGACGAACAATCACTGGCACCGGGATTTTACCGATGGCTTTATAGGCATCTACAACACCTTGTGCGACACGGTCACAGCGTACGATACCGCCAAAGATATTGATTAGGATGGCCTTGACATTTGGATCCTTGAGGATAAAACGCATGGCATTTTCCACACGTTGCGCGTCGGCGGTACCCCCCACATCCAAGAAGTTGGCAGGTTCTCCGCCGGAGAGCTTGATGAGGTCCATGGTAGCCATTGCGAGACCGGCGCCGTTCACCATACAACCAACATTTCCGTCGAGTTTGACATAGTTAAGGTCGTATTCTTGGGCTTCTACATCGGAGGGATCTTCTTCATCTTTATCGCGGAGTTTTTCAAGATCCGGATGGCGATAAAGCGCATTGTCGTCTAGGGTAACTTTGGAGTCAACGGCGATGATGCGGTCGTCAGATGTTTTCAGGCACGGATTGATTTCGAAAAGACTTGCGTCTGAACCGACAAAAGCTGCGTACAATTTTTGGATAAAATCAACCATTTCTTTGAGTGCCATTCCACTCAATCCGAGATTGAAAGCAACTTTTTGAGCCTGAAACGGGCGAAGTCCGAGCAAAGGATCTACGGTTTCAAAGAAAACGCGTTCGGGCGTTTCATGGGCTACCTTTTCGATGTCCATACCTCCATCGGGAGAATACATGATAACATTGCAGCCGCGACCGCGATCTGTCAGGATACTGACATAGAACTCTTTGGGTTCGCTGGCGCCCGGATAGAACACATCTTGGGTGAGTAGCACTTTGCGGACAAGTTTGCCTTCTGCAGATGTTTGTGGGGTAACGAGGTGCATTCCGAGCATGTTTCCGGCGATTTCACCGGCTTGTTCGGGTGATTTTGCGAGTTTTACCCCTCCGCCCTTTCCCCGGCCACCGGCATGGACCTGCGCTTTCACCACGCACCAATCTGAGTTGTAGAGTTCTTTGATTTTTTTGGCTGCTTCCACGGCTTCAGCAGCGCTGTGCGCCACAATACCTTCCTGAATTTTGACGCCGTAAGATTTGAGCAGTTCTTTGCCTTGGTATTCGTGCAGGTTCATTATAAATTGTTTGAATGTAACTGGTTACGTTTGAATGTTTGAGTAGTTTTGGGAGGTCAAAAGTAGTTTGATTTTGGGTTAGAAGTGGCTTTTTCGGACAAAAACCTTGTATGATTTAGTCGTCTAACAATCTTCCGCTTTGAATTCTGACGATTCTGGCTGGAAAATTTTGGAGGATTCTGTAATCGTGGGTAGCGCAGATGACGGCTGTTTTGTGCTGTTTGGCCAGATTACGGAGCAAAGTGAGTACATCATCACTGGTTTCAGGATCGAGATTACCCGTTGGTTCGTCCGCGAGAATGAGTGGCGGTTTGTTGAGTAGTGCCCGTGCGATCACCACGCGTTGTTGTTCTCCCCCGGAGAGTTCGTAAGGCATTACATTTCGTTTTGTGGATAGTCCTACTTCTTGGAGCACTTCAGCAATACGATTGTGCATGCTGGTTTGGTCGGTCCAACCGGTTGCTCGGAGTACAAAAAGTAGGTTTTCAGCAATATTTCGATCTGTCAGCAGGTTGAAGTCTTGAAAAACGATGCCCAATTTCCGGCGAAGGAAGTGGACATTTTTTCGTGTCACCTCTTTTAGGTTAAAACCAGCTACTTCACCAACACCATTGAAGAGTGGCAATGCTGCGTAAATTGTTTTTAGCAGGCTTGTTTTACCGCTGCCGGTTTTCCCGATTAGGTAGGTAAACTCGCCGGGCCCGACTTCTAGGTGTACATTTTGGAGGATGGTACTTCCGTCTGATTGGCGAATATCGGCGGCAATAATTTTTACGATGGGTGGCACGGTAGGAGGATGGTTTTATTTGAGTGGCAAAATTCTGCTTTTTCAGTTGATTTAATGAAAAAAGTTAATCATCATCGGCTCTTTTCATTGTTTTTTTTAGATTCATATAAAAAGTTGGTCAGCAGTCCCGAATATTGCAGTCTGAAACAGTATGATAAAGTCTTTTGTGCGTAATCGTTTCACCGTTTGGAGGCTTTTTATTGTATTGGGTAGAACACTGTGAAGTTCCATTTCATACCATGAACTCAAAATTTTTAATCTTAACTGCCTTTGTCCTTTGGTGTCTTATTTGTGTACGATGGTACGTATGCGGCGTCAAAGAAGCGTGCCACGATCCAATATCCATCGAGGACCCGATCCAGACATTCGAGCCTATCCGTGACACGGCCAATGTTTCTATGGGTATTACGCCCACCAAAACACCCTACCCCGACACGGCCGGCAACCTTTCAACCAAGTCCATGAATCCTAAACAAATGGATGCGGTACAAATGGAAAAGGTAGAGGGGCGTATGGTCATACATTTTCCTTTCAAATCGACCAGCAAAGAGGATAATACGGCCATAGATGGTTATTTAAGCGGTTTGGCACAGCAACTGATTGTTTCCAAGTCAAAAGTACGCATAACCGGCCATACAGACTTCGTGGGGGAGTCAGCAGAGAATTATAG
>JBIPOY010000446.1:0-3083 GCA_044378705.1 Saprospiraceae bacterium | reverse complement strand
AGTCAATAGTGCTCTATGTGGGCAAGAAATTAATTATGTTGTTACAAGCACTGCATTTGGAAATGTATCGACATCATTGCACATGCCGACTACACTTAATACTACAATAGCGAGTTCAAGTAGTACAACTATTAACAGGAGTGCGTCCCTTCAAATAAACTGGCTTCCCGATCCATATGTTGGCGATGGAGTTGACGACGAACTGGTAGGAGTGGCAGTAGTTTACCATGCTGGCATCCCTTTCAATCAAGAGCAGGTAGGCATGCCTACCCAAAATATCACTATTTACAAGCAGGCAAACGACACTTCTGGAACGGTTACTTTCTCGCCAAGCGATTTGTCTGTTTTCCCTATCAATAGCTATGTTACTATCTATTGTGGGCGAGCTCACCAAAAAATTGTAACATCTTCGGCTGGTAGAACTGTAGCAATAACTAATCTGATGATGACTACAACTTTGGATATGAAAGTGCAATAAAAGTAGGTGTTGCTATCAAGGAAGAAGAACTCCAGATTTCAGTGATAAAGGAGAAGAATAAAGTATTTCAGAGGGTATTTGCATCGGTGCAAATACCCTCTGGTATTTTTAAAACCGTATCTTTTGTGTCAAAAAATCAATAACTTAGCGCAGCCGTTCGCGGCACCGTATAAATAATAATGGTGCTAACAAAGCATGGTCTCACATGGCCGGCTAAACGCAGCCACGTAGCCCATGCACCCGTTCATCGCAAAATAAAAATAACAAACATTTGATTATCAATGTATTAAAACAATTTAAATCATATTTTTTCACAGCTAAAATAATCAATAATGAACCGATTTTTCAAAATTTCATCAATCATTTTCAGCCTCGTCACCCTTCTACTTTTGGCCATGCCTGCCAATGCACAACGCCGCACTTGCGGTGCTGATGAAGTACTCCAACGACAACTTGAAGAAAATCCTCAGATGCGCCAGATCCGCGAAGAAATTGAACGGCAAACACAGGAATTCATCTCTCATCAAGGTGCAAGTGATCGCGGAGGGATGATTATTACTATCCCAGTTGTAGTCCATGTAGTTTATTTCAACAGCACTCAAAATATCACAGACGCGCAAATAATGTCGCAGATTGATGTCTTGAATGCGGACTTCAGACGAACCAACGCCGATGCGGGTAGTGTACCCGCTCCATTTCAAGGAGTAGCTACAGATTGTGAAATAAATTTCTGTATGGCTAAACAGGACCCAAATGGCTTTCCTACAACTGGTATTGAGCGTCGTGAAACCACTGTTAATGGCTTCAGCAAGCTGAATAATGATGTGAAGTTTTTTTCTTCGGGTGGCCTTGACATTTGGGATCGTAATAGATATCTCAATATTTGGGTATGTAATACCGACGTCCTTGGAATTGCACAATTCCCTGGTGGCCCCGCATCCACTGATGGTATTGTTTGTGACTATGCCTATTTCGGAAATATCAACGCGACTGCCCCATATGATAAAGGCCGCACTGCAACTCATGAAATTGGTCACTGGCTAAATTGTTTTCACATCTGGAGGGATGATGGTTGTAACAATTCGGACCTGGTTGCAGACACACCCAACCAAGATGACGAAAATTTTGGTTGCCCAAGTTTTCCAACCGTCAGTTGCAATAATGGCCCTGATGGCGATATGTTCATGAACTACATGGACTATACTGACGATGCATGCATGTTTATGTTTACTGCTGGCCAAAAATCTCGAATGCAAGCAGTATTAAATGGCTCGCGAGCCTCACTAATGAATTCGCTCGGTTGCAAAGACCCCTGTTCTCCGCCATATACGGTAACCCACATCAATGCCAACACTATTTGGCACCGATATGAACATGTTAGGTGATATTCATGTCCACTCGAATGCAGAACTTGTCATTGAGGCTGAGATTAGGATGCCTCAAGGAACGCGCATTTTAGTCGAGCGAAATGCTCGCCTTGTCATTGGCACAGGAGGAAAAGTAACTCGATTATGTAATAATTGGGAAGGAATCCAAGTACTCGGCAACAACCAAAAAGTGCAGCCGGAATATAATGCGCCTTTGACCGATCCCAATCAGGCAGGGATTGTATGGGACAATAACGGGACTGTAGAGTGGGCGCGAACCGGGGTAACTGCGGGTGGAGGGTATGGCCCTGAGTTTTGGGGAGGAGTAATAAGGACAGAAAACAATGCAGTTTTTCAAAACAATCGCAAGGACATCGAATTCATGTCCTATAAATTCTCAGCCAACAAAAGCAGGTTTTCAAATACTTCATTCGTTGAAATCGGGGATGCTTTTGCCAATACTGAAGGGGTGACAATCTGGGAAACCAATGGTATCGAGTTTCAAAACAGCACTTTTAAGCACAAGGATCAAGAAGGGATTAGAACTTATGATGCCGGAGTGTCTGTCCTTAACAACAACGCATTTGAAAACAACGGTATAGGTGTTGTATCGAGCGCGACCTACCCGATGTCTGGCAAAATCCAAATAGGTTCTGGGACAACGGCCGAGAACAAGTTCAGAAACAACTATATCCACATCGGCGCATCGGAAACAGCCAGTAGCCTTGGCGACTTTTCACTGGATGTAATCAACAACAATTTTTCAGGCGGCCTGTATGGGGTTATCGTAGAAGGAGCCAGCAATTTCAGGATTGCGGGCAACCTGTTGACAAACGTTTCCACCGTTGGCGCCGCGGTTTCCAATACGGGCTTCAATAGCCTTTTCAACCAGAATTTAATAGGTTGCAACACCTTTAAGAACGGCGCTACCAGTGGCATTTACGCCTGGGGCGACAACAAACAGATGCAGTTTCTGGGCAATGATTTTCAGATGAGCAGTGGCACCGATTTTTTCCTGACAGAAACCTCCGGGCCACAAATAAAAGGGACGATTCGGGCTACTCAAGGAGAGAATAACAAGTCGGCAGGCAATTGCTTTACTGACCCTGGCCCGCGCCCTGACATTGTGGCTCCCTTTAACATTACCAATTCGTTTAAATATTATTACCAAGGAGGCGTGCCCCCTGCAGGCTGCGATGTCCAGCCGCTCACACCCGGAAATTCTTCCAAACAGGTTG
>JBIPOY010000445.1:0-3089 GCA_044378705.1 Saprospiraceae bacterium | reverse complement strand
CCGTAAGACGGCATTTTTAGAATTTAAAAAAGGTAATTTAGACTACTTTTTTGGACTAGAAAGCTCGTATATAAACGAGTTGCTGACGCCCGAGGGAACATTACAGCCGACTATGTCCGATGATTTCTATTTTCTGAAAAACCCCTATCTGAACACAGAATACCTGGGCATAAAAATAGACCATGAAGACTCTAAATCGCCTTTGCAACGCAACACTGTTCGTCAGGCACTCAACTATGGCTTTGATCGATCACTATTGCTGCGTACCCTGCGAAACAATGTTGGCAGGCCCGCCACTGCAGGCTTCTCGCCCCGTGGCCTACCCTCTTTTGACGATAAGGTGGTGCCGGGATTCCATTATGACCCTGTACACGCTTCAAAATTGCTTGCGGCGGCAGGGTTTCCACGTGGCATTGGTCTGCCTCCCATCACCCTACTTTGCAATGCTGAATACATGGATATTTGCACCTTCATCGCGCGGCAGTGGGAAGATTTGGGCATCCGGGTTGTACTTGAAATGACAGAAACTGCTCTCCTGCGTGAACGTATGCGGAACGGTCAGGCACCCTTTTTTCGCGCTTCCTGGATTGCAGACTACCCCGATGCAGAGAGTTTTTTAACGTGTTTTTATTCAAAAAATGGAACACCACCCAATTATACCCATTTCAAGAACCCTAATTTTGACGCATTGTACGAAGCGTCATTGCAAGAAACCAATACAACGTTGCGTTATGCACAGTATCACGCAATGGAAAAAATATTGATCGAAGAAGCCCCCGTTGTGTTTTTGTTCTACGATGAAACGGCACAATTTGCACGCAAGGAAGTGGAGGGGCTATCCAAAAACGCCATCAACCTGCTGTCGCTCAAACGGGTAAGAATAGTACGAAAAAACAGGTGAAACCCATCCAGAACCTCAACGCAACAGCGTCACCTCCCCCTTTTCATTGATTTGTTGCTGAATTCCATTGAACTCAACCACATATTCGAGTGTCCATGCGTAAACATCTGAGGTCGCATCAGCGCCCCCCGCGCTGCCTTCCCAACCACCATTTGGATCGTTTGTTTCAAAAACCTTTTTGCCCCAGCGATTGTAAATCACGAAATGCATCGTCAATGGCGGACAATCAAACACCGGCTTGAACACGTCGTTGGCGCCGTCGCCATTGGGCGTAAAAGCATTGGGAAAATGATCTTTTTTTGAACCAATAGACACGCGCTTGGTGAGGCTTTTTTCACAGTTGCTGTTCGCCCCTTTCCGGGTAACAAAAAGTACAGGACCATCGGTATGACAGACCTGGCCTGGTTTGTTAATATCTGCAATACCACCTTGATATTCATAAGAATAATCAACGCCAAGGGTACTGTCCAATACCATTATTTCAACACATTCGCCCGGACAAATGGTATCCGTAGAAAACACATAGTCCAACGCTATCGGTTGGCAAAGGTTAACGGCTGTAACAGTCCGATCTGTTACACCAAACGTGATGTTTTGAACAGCATAGAAGGCCGTTTGGGTGGGTATAAAAGAGGCTGTTTCCGGCATTACATCCCGTCGGACAATATCGAGTGCCCTCGGACAGCAGTCATCACTGTCAAGCATACCACTTGCATCTGTGACCACCAAGTACGCGTTTGTGTCTCCATTGTGGTGCGTAATACCCGTTGCAGCAAAGCCTCCTGATGTCGTGGCAATTACCTGTAATAATGCATCCGATTCACTGCCCCCTTTGTACTCATTTGCAAACAATTGATCCAGATCAAGGCTCAATTTCATCAAAATAGCAGCGCCCAAAGGTGCTGAAAGCTCCCCGACTGCGAGTAAAAACTGATTCCCGGGCAAGGCAATGAGATCATTGGAAACCAGGTCTTTTTCAGGCAACGAGAACGTTTTTGAAAATTTTAGGTTACCATCTAAGTCAGTTACGACCGTCCACAAGGCAGCATGCGCACTGTTGCCAAAGCCTTTAGTGTAACCAGTCAACAGCAAGCGATCTGTGCCCATGGCGGCCATTTTGGTAAATTCATCTGCTTGGTCACTTCCAATGCGTCGTACAGGCCCTACCAAGGCTCCATCGGGGCCCATTTTTGCCCAAAAACCATTTTTATCCCCACCGGCATCGCTGGTAAAACCGCAACAATGGATAAATCCCGAAGCATCTTCCCAGCAATCCGTGACAGCACTGTTGCCGTTTTCCCCAAAGACGGAAGACCACTCAATAGCCCCGTCTTCCCCAATTCGAACCACAAGCCCGGTCACTTGTCCACCCGAAATACTAAAACTCTGCCCACAAAGCAGATAGCCACCGGAAGCCGAAGGAACAATGTTGAGCAGCGCTGAATTACCGATGGCTTTTTTCGACCAAATGATATCACCATCCATGGAAATTTTAAACCACCCGGAGTTATTGACGGTGGTAGAAGACCCCGTTGTGTTGTACACCACAATGAGGTTGCCATCACTTGTACGCTGAAGGGCTGTGGCAACACTAGACTGCGTGAGCGCGAAATTTTTTGACCACAACGGCTCCCCCATCGTATTGAGTCGTGTGACCCAGACTTCTTTTTTCCCGGATAAATCTGCTGCGGAAGACCCTGCGAGTACCAATTGCCCATTTGTCAGGGTTTCAACCGCAAGGGATTGGTCAACAAAATTAAGGTGATACGATTTTTGAAAAAGGGTTTGAGAAAAAGAATAATTGGTAGCAATAACACCAACAACAAACGCCAACAACAAACGCTTCTGAGCCATGTGTACGATTTAATTTTCGCAAAGATAACTACTTAGACACCGACCGAGACGTAATTGACCGTTCGTATGATTTTTCATTGCTTATGATTTTTAACAACGCTGCAGACGAACAGGAATATCAGCAGCATCCAACCCATTTGCAGTTTATTGAATCCTGTCGACACCTGTGGGAGAAGGTTGTGGTGTATGACTCAATAAAAATTTGACGCACGGATGCTGATTTACTAAACAAAACAGCCGGCGGTGCGTTTTCCCCTGCAATGAAAAACTTCGCACAAATCCGAACACTAGGTGACCTGCGCAAATCAGGCTATCAGCCCCGCTCTGTCAAAGA
>JBIPOY010000113.1:0-9036 GCA_044378705.1 Saprospiraceae bacterium | reverse complement strand
CGATACAGCAAGGCCTTTTCGTACGCCCCTGGTGCCGCTGGTACCCATTCTGGGTATGCTGATTTGCACTGCAATGATTGTTGGCCTACCCGGACCGACCCTCTTGAGTGCCTTGGGCTGGATGATTCTGGGTTTATTGGTGTATTTCGGCTACAGCCAAAAGCATAGCAAACTACAAAAATAGTCGCAAAGAGTGATGCGTGATGTTGCAAGCGCCGCCTCAGAATTCAATTTCTGAGGCGGCGCTTTTGTTGGGCCCGGAGACGCGGAGGCGCGGAGATGCGGAGGGGAAGACGCGGAGACGCAGAGGAAAGAGGGCACGCAGAGGCGCGGAGACGCAAAGGGGGAGACGCGGAGGGGAAGGAAAGGGGGCACGCAAAGGCGCGGAGACGCAAAGGAGGAGACGCGGAGACGCAGAGGAAAGGGGGCACGCAGAGGCGCGGAGACGCAAAGGAGGAGACGCGGAGACGCAGAGGAAAGGGGGCACGCAGAGGCGCGGAGACGCAAAGGGGAAGACGCGGAGACGCAGAGGAAAGGGGGCACGCAGAGGCGCGGAGACGCAAAGGAGGGGTAAATAGAGGGGAAGTGGGACAGAATATTTGGCAAATGCACAATTTGGAATTATTTTTGCATACAATACCTGTGGTGCTGCTTCCACGTGGCGGCTCCGTTGAATATTTGTCCAACTTCCAACTTTTAACACGATGAACAGACTCCTATTCCTGCTATTGCTTTGTGTCATTCAGTCTTCTGACGCCCAATCTCTTTCCTGGATCACCGATTGTACGGATAAAAATTTTTGCTTCAACCAGGGCAGCTGCACCCAAGGCGCGGTGTATCTGGTAGAAAAAGCGGTGACCAGCTGTAACAGCTTTCTGGTCAATTATTCCTATAAAGTGGACCTGAACAACGATGGTAGCATTGACATCCAATCATCGGAAGATACTGTGCGGGGTAATTTTGCTTTGGGTAAGCACCGGGTCACTTGGCGCGCATCCGACAACTGCGCCAATGTGATACAGTGTACCTACTATATTACAATCAAGGATTGTGCCGCTCCCAACCTGCTTTGTATCAATGGCCTGACCCAAACCCTGTCGCCACCGCAATGTGATGCCACTTTTCAGGTCAATCAATTTATCCTGTCGTTGACGGACAACTGCACGCCTACCAACCAAATTGAAAGGGGGATACGGCGCGCCGGTACGGGTACCGGGTTTCCCAGCGAACAAAGTCTCGATTTTGGTATTTGTGACAATGGGCTGAACTTGCTGGAGGTGTGGGTGCGTGATGCAAACGGACTCACCAATTCATGCAGCAATTATGCCATTGTTCAAATCGGTAGCCCTGCTTGTGAGTGCAATGAAGACGCTGACTTAAGTTTTTCCGGTTGCGTACGCGCTGCCAACGGTGCTCGATTGCCCAACTACCGGGTGCAGACCGCCGTCACTTCGCTCCCGGGAGCCCAAACACCGTTCAGCAAGGTAAAAACTGCGACGGTTCCCGACTCTTGTTTTTCCCTGCAAATCAATCAGGTGCCTTTTGGAGCAGACTACCAAGCGGTGGTACGGGCCGACCGTCATGATGCCCCCCTCAATGGGGTTACTACCTTCGATTTGGTTTTGATCTCCAAACATATTCTCGGGATAGAATCGCTGGACAACGCCTACCAAATGAAGGCCGCAGACGTAAACAACAGCAATTCTATCACGACTTTTGATATTGTGGAAACGCGCAAACTAATTCTCGGTATTTACGATTCGTTTCCACTGGTGCCCGCTTGGCGGATGGTAAAACCCTTGGCAAACCCATCCGTATTGAGTGATTTTACCGCTCTGAAAGATACCTATCAGGTGCAACTCCCCAACCTGCTGGCCGACCTTTCCTTCCCTGGTTTCCAGTTTGTGGGTATCAAATACGGGGACATTAATTCCTCTGCTAACTACGCTGTAAACACTGATGATCGAACGGGCGCCAAGCCACTGTTGCTGAACGCTGCCGACCGATGGCTTCGGGCAGGAGAAGAAGCCGCCGTCGCTTTTCGTCTTGACCCTGGAAAGGCTCCGGAAGGTTGGCAAATGGCCCTTTCTGCCGACCCCTCTGTATTACAATTGTTGTCGCTGGAGGGGCTTCCAGACGATGCTTACTTGCTTTCCGACAACATCCTGCGTGCGCTTAGCTATACCCAACAGGATACAACCCAACCAATATTCACGTTAAAGATACGGGCGCTGCAGCCGGTACAACTTTCTCAAGTGTTGCAGTTGAACAGCCATCCGTTGCACCCTGAAGCATACCTTCCAAGCAAAAGTGGGAAGCTGGAACGTCGACCGATTGTATGCCAATTCAGCGAAATAGGTGCCCTTGCTTGTACCGTAACCCCCAATCCTTTCCGAGATTGGGTGGACTTCAATGTTGTAGTTGAAGCTCCCGGGACGGCGCTGATTGAACTATTCACATTGGATGGTAAGCGGGTATATTCGGAATATTCGGCATTGGAAGAAGGCTCTCAGACGGTTCGCGTACATGCGGGTAAGTTGCCTACCGACAAGGTTTTTTTGTATCGATTTTCGATGAATCATGCCTTATTTGCCGGAAAAATAGTGCGCGGGTAGGTATTCTTTTGTTTCCGGAAAAATAGGAGCGCGTCATAAAAAAAGCGTCACCCAACGCAAGATTACGCTGGATGACGCTGTATAAAAAGCAGCTTCAAGATTGGTACTTACTGTTGAATATCTGCGGCATTACGCATGAGCACCTGCTTTGCGTTGAAGTCAGACACGATACCCGTAACGGATACCGGGGTAGCCGGGGTAGCCACGCCGGAGAAGGTAGCCGAAGCCGCGGTGTACATCGGAATTGTACCGGATCCATCGTTCAGGGTGCGGGTACCGGAGAGGGTTGCGCCACCGGTGATGTTGACATTGACGATTTTCACGAGGGTACTTTCCCAGGCGTTGAAGTTGGCGTTGATTTCAGCCACCGTCGCAATACGCGGCGTGATGGTGTTGCCGGCACTTTTTTTCACTGCATTGGGCAATGGAATGTTGTTTACCTGCATCAATTTGTTGTATTCGCTCAATTCTGCGTCGGATATAAATATTTCCACTTCATCGCCTAAGTTAAAGCTGTGGGTAGCATCAAAACGCACCACAATACCGGCAGAGCCATCTTGGATGTAAATATTTTTGTTGTTCAAGTTGTTTCCCACGCGGTCGGAGATGACGATGCCCTTGATTTTGCGGTCGCTGGGAATGTAGGTGGTAGCGCCGGTAAAAAGCGCTCGTACGCTACTGATATCCACCAAGGTTTCCGTACCGGAACTAGCGCCGCAGCGTGCACCCGACATATTCACGTCGCTGGTATCGCGGATGTAAAGTTGATAGGTAGTACCATAGATACCCAAAACGCCCGTGATAGATCCTTTTCCGGTGGGTGTTTTCTGAATGGCGAAATCAGCGAAGCCGCTGCTGCGCACGAGCAGTTGAATGCCGCCACAATTTTCTACCGTACGGTTCAGGCTGGATTGAGAGGGCGCGTCAGCCCAGGTTTTGGCGGTGTCGGCCTTGGCAAATTGAACGCCATCGAGGGTGATAAGGGTACTGACAAGGCTTGGATTGAGCTGGGTGATATTCACCGGGCGGGGGGTTGGTGCCTGTCCGAGAAAACCGCGCACGATCTGTTCGCGCTCCTGATTTTCCGTAATGCCAACATCGCTGAACTGTCCGTTTTCCTCTACTATACCGCCGATCATTTGAACCAGTCCATTGTAATCTGTGAGGTACAGACCTTGGCAACGGATATATATTTTACGGCCAACGGGGTACCGGTTGTAGAGAAACCCATTGGAGAATTTAATTTCGATACCGCCGGTAGAATCTTGGATAACAATGGTTTTATAGTAGTTGCCGGTACGGTCGTCCATGGTGACCACGCCACCGATGACAAGATCCTCCACGATGCGGTCAAATCCACTGGAAGTTTCGCGGCGTGATTTGAGTTCGGCAATGGTGGTATTGGTGGGGATATCTTTGCCATCACCGCCAGTGGGCGGCTGGTCAAATTCAGTTTTTACGCAGGCGGCGAAAGCAATTGTCAAGAAAAAAGCGAGCACGAAGCCGCTGTTGCGTGTTTTATTTTTTTGAAAAAACATGGTCAAATGTTTTATGGTTGAAAATCAATGTTAAATAAGATCAAAATGGTGGTAGAAAAAACAGCTAAAGGGATGTATAGAACCCCTTACATGCGCACCCCCAGCGAGATGAAGTAATTCAATCCCGGAGCATATTGTATTTCAGAAGAGTACAGTTGTTCGTTGTCGGGTTCGCGACCGAATGCTGTTCGATATGCTTCTCTGCCTGAAACGATGATGTTCTTGTTGTCTAGGATATTGTTGACCCCGACATTCAGGTACAAGAAAACATCTTTGACTTTCCACGATTTTCCGCCGAAGAAATCCACGGAATAAGCGGCTGGGGCTTTCTCTTGGGCGATGATGGTATTCCAGATATCTGAACCGGGTTCGAGGCTCAATACGGCTTCAGCACGGCGGCGGGTTGGGTCAAAGGTGTACCAAAAATCATCGGTCCAGTTGAAGGAAAGAGATGCGAACCAGAAGCGTTTGCCTTCGTATTTCACCCCGAGCGACGCGGCGGTCTGCGGCGTTCGGGGTACGAGGAAATTATCTTGATACGCCAAAATACTATCAAATGTAACAGCGCCGGTATTGTCGCCGGTAAAATACATATTGGGCCGAGACGTGTAGTGGTAATAGCCCAGATTGGTAGCGGCATTCAGCACCCAAGATGGGTGTGGCTTGTATTCAACCGCGGCTTCAATGCCCATGTGTTGCCGGTCAACACCAGTTCGGATCAGGGTAGCGAATTCGCCCAGCGTAGGAAAAAAGTAGGTGTTTGACTCTGTTTCATTGGTAAAATTGGTGATGTATCCCGTGACACGTGCGCGCATCGTAGGTGCGCGAAGGATAAAGCCCCCCTCCACACTTTGAACGGCATAGGGATCGACGCCCCCCGGCACCACGGAATTACGGTTGCGGGGCGAGAGGAAAATATCCCTGAATTGGGGCGGACGGGTTCCAACAAACCCGTTGGCATACAAATAGTTACGGCCATTGATTTTGTAGGTCAGGCCACCCTTTGCGCCATAGGTATAGAACGACTGTTTTTCCGAGTCGCCAAGTGAATTGTCGGGAAAACGTGGATTGAGGGTTTTTCCGGTGCGCCAGAATTGTGTGAGGCCGATTTCACCACCTCCAAACAGCGAGAAACGGTTTAAGTCCGTTTGGAACTGAATCCAGGTGCCGCCATTGCGGATATTCTCAAGGTAATTATAGCCAAAAATATCTCCCTTACGCACCACATTGGTGGGCTTAAGTTGATTGTTGTCTTCGAGGCTGGGTTGTCCGGGGAAATCCTGTGAGGCATATTTGTTGATATCCAGCCAATAGTCGCCGCCGAGGAGGTCGTCCACGACTTTAAAATTTTGGCCGGTGTACCAGCGATAGTTCACGCCGGCCTGCATTTTAGAACGGTCGTTGAGTTGTTGTTTGAGGAGGGTATTCACGCCGAGTTCCTTGCTGTCGGCGCGTTGATCTTCCACGATGTACTGGGATCGGTTTCCGGTGACGTCATTGCCTACAATGCCTGCTGCGTTGTGCACGGTAAAGGTATTACGGGCGTTTTCGTCGTAGAAGCGGCTCCAATCGAGTTGTCGGAGGTTTTGGTCGGCGCGGAGCGCGGTGGCCCATTCGGCCGCGAGGGCCGGATCAAGAATGGCGGAAGGCAGTCGTCGGTTGTAATCGGGGGCTGGGTTACCGGCATCAAACCATTCGATGCGGGTATCACCCCGTTCACCGGCCTGCCCATACACGGAAGCGGTGATGGAAGTACCCGGTAATGGCTGCCAGTCGTAGCGCAGGATCCCGATGGGTTGGTTGCTGTGGCCCACGTTTGCGTTGCGTTTTTCACCATCTTGGTAGCCCCAGTTGGGGTTGTAACGGTGGGAGCCTGCGAGATCGAACATTTCCTCGAAGGAATCGCCCAATTTACCCCGTTTGCTGGGGGCCCCGAGGAAGGTAAGGTTCAGTGCGTGTTTCCGGCCAATCTTTTTATCTACCGACAGAAAATAGGAGTATCCATCAAAAAAAAGTACCCTCAAAATACCCTTCTTGTCCCCAGCGACGGCTACCGGAGAGGCTCACCGCCCAACCACCGGGCATCAAGCCGGTATTCATGGTAATCATGGCGCGGTTGGTGTACGTACGGTTGCTGGTGGCGTAGGTAGCGCGGATTTGTTTGCGTTGGTTGCTGGCGCGGGTATCGAGTTGGGTAGCGCCGCCGATTTCTGCGAAGGTGAATTCGCAAGGAGCGAGGCCAATACTGCTTTCGCGGTTGCGCAGTACATCGTTGAGACCACCAATTTCACCGAACACAGCGTTGCCTGTTTCAGGATCATTGATACTAACCCCGTTGAGAAAAAGCGGAAAATGCTCGGAGTCGTAGCCCCGTTCCCGAAAGCGGAAGTTGCCCCATCCAAATCCGGAGACTTGTTGGAATACATCTCGGCTGGCGTTGAGGAGATTGGCCACACCACCGGACCCTTCTGTCTCAGCTTCTGCTTCCTCGAGGGTGATGGTCGGAATTTCTCCGGTAGCGCCGTTGACGGCAGCCGGATCGCGACGCAAGTTTACGAGTAGATCGTTGGACATGGACGCCCGCACGTTGAAACGAATTTCCTGTGGGAGGTACCCATTGCGTGAAACGACAATCGTTTGAACGCCCGTGGGCAAGTTATCGAGTGTGTAAGCACCCTTGCTGTTGGTGGCAGCAAACAAACCCGTACCACTGGCCACCACCGAAACATCGGCCAGTGGCGTGTCGTTGTCAGCGTCTTTAACCGTACCTCGGAGGGCGGCTGTTTGGGCGCCGATTGACTGGGCTACTAGGAGCGCCAGACAGATGGAAAGAAATTTTTGGATCATTCAGATAGATTGGAAGGATGTAATCCAAAACGAATTTTCGGAAACTGTGTACAAACATGCTCCTCGAAAATTTGTTCTGCGTTGCTAAAAGACGTCAAAGGTAGGCAAACGGGCATTTATCCGTTCGTCTAACCTGTTGTTAATTTTCTGTCATCCGAGCGGCTTTTGCCATGTTTTTAACGTTCCTTTGCTTTTCAACGTTGCATTCAACATTCAGTAGCCATTATCATGCTGTATTCCATGAAAAAATATTTCACACTCTCGCTATTTTTTGTAATTCCACTGATGGCTTTTTGCCAAAAAGGGGATGACTACAAGGTGGCCTCCATCGGTTTTTACAACTTGGAAAACCTATTTGACACCCTTGACACTCCTACCACCAACGATGCCGATTTTCTACCCGGCGGTCGTCTGCTTTGGAATACCGAAAAATATATTTCGAAACAAGCTAATATGGCCAAAGTCATTGCACTCCTCGGCGTTGATCTTTCACCCGATGGATTGGCTTTGTTGGGGGTAGCAGAGATTGAAAATAAAAAAGTACTGGAAGACCTCGTGGTACAACCTGCACTGAAGAATCGGAAGTATCAAATTGTGCACTTCGAATCGCCCGACGAACGGGGAATTGATGTTGGCCTGCTCTACCAAGCCAAATACTTCACCGTTTTGGGTAGCCGCTCCGTGACGGTTCCGCTGAAAGACCCAAAAACAGGGGATGTGGACCATACCCGCGATATTCTATACGTTGCCGGCAAATTTGACGGCGAGCCGTTGCATGTAATGGTTGGGCACTGGCCCTCCAGACGGGGCGGAGAGTCCGCATCTGCTTGGGCACGGGGTGTGGCTGCAGGGGTGTGTAAATCGCTGGCCGATAGCATCAGAACGATCGACCCCAATGCTAAAATAATCGTTATGGGCGACCTCAACGACGATCCTGACAACAAGAGCCTCACGCAGGTGCTTCAGGCACGACGCAATGCGGATGACCTCGAAAACAGTGACCTTTATAACCCCATGTACGACCTATACAAAGCAGGTAATGGAACACTGGCCTACAAAGACTCTTGGAATCTGTTCGACCAAATGATTGTTTCAAAAGGCTTGGTAAACAAAAAAACCGGCGGTTGGCAACTGTACAAAGCGGTAGTTTTCCGTCAACCTTGGCTTTTTCAAACAGAAGGCGCTTTCCGAGGATACCCGTTCCGCACTTTCGTAGGCGATATTTTTATCAATGGATACAGTGACCACCTTCCGGTATTTTTATATTTGCTGAAGAAGAAGGAAAGAGAGGCTAGAAGTTAGACTGTGATTAAAGTGATTTTGATGATTTGATTTGATGGTAAATATTTGATTTTAAAATGATTGCAACCTCACTTCATGCACAACAATATTGTGTTGACTATAAACACAATCTTCACTGCTTATTTGGTTGCGTATGAGACAAAAAAGCGGCCATTTTTGGCCAGACAGCGCGCCGTCTAAGTAGTGCCGTACAAGAACACCCTCTTGTGCTTATGGATCAGGCAACACTGTACCTGTAAATTTGAAGCGTATGTTTTCTCCATTGGACAGAATGAAACCCATCATTTTACTGAAATACCCGGGGCGGTCTTTGAGATAAAAAGAAATCTCCAATTGGTACCATTTACCCGCTTCCAAGGGCTCCCGAGGGTACGATGATATGTAATGCGGGTCGTTGGTCCAAGTCCTAGAAATCTGCACCGGGTCTTTTCCAACATACTGAAAAGGAATACGTAGCCGGGTATTGCGCATGGGCATCGCTCCTAGGCGATGAAAAAACGAGTCGGTTACGATCCCGGCAACGGTGTCTTGCCAACCCGTAGATGCACAGGGCGTCGTTGCCGATACGCTGCCACTTTCTTGTCCGTATAAAAACACGGGGAGGAGCGCCAAACAAGTAATCTGAAACAATGCTTTCATGCGCGTTGAATGGTCGTAACCTTACTTAAGCGTTACCTTTATTGTTACGTCATGTGGGTGGATCGGAGTTTACAATGGACTTCCAAAACCCCGTC
>JBIPOY010000444.1:0-3094 GCA_044378705.1 Saprospiraceae bacterium | reverse complement strand
CCTCCACCAAACGCCGTCAGAATGATATTATCGCCCTTGGACAGTTTTTTTTCATATTCCCAAAGGCAGAGTGGCAGCGTTGCCGCGGTGGTATTTCCATATTTTTCAATATTGAGCATTACCTTTTCCATGGGGAAGTGTAGGTGTTCGGCCACGGAGGTGATGATGCGCATGTTGGCTTGGTGGGGTACCACCCATTGGACATCATCCACCGTCATCTTGTTGCGCCGAATGACTTCTTCGCAGGCGCTGGACATGCCTTTTACGGCTTGAACGTACACGCGTTTGCCGTCTTGCCAAGCATAGTGTTCGCGGTTGGCAACGGTTTCTGCAGTAGCCGGGTGAAGCGAACCACCTGCTTTCATGTTGAGTAATTCACGCCCGGAACCATCGCCCCTCAGTACGAAGTCAATGATACCTGTTCCATCTTTTTTTGCTTCCAACAGTACCGCCCCGGCACCATCACCGAATATCACACAGGTATTGCGGTCTTGGTAGTCAATGATGGATGACATCATGTCGGCTCCGACCACGATCACTTTTTTGTACGTTTCGTTTTGTACAAATTGTGCACCGGTGGCAAGGGCAAACAAAAAACCGGAACAGGCAGCGTTGATATCGTATCCAAAAGCATTTTTCGCACCAATTTTGTCACAAACGGTGTTGGCAGTGTCGGGAAATACCATATCTCCCGTGACCGTGGCGACGATGATCATGTCTATTTCACCGGCTTTAACGCCAGTTTTTTCAAGCAGACCCTTCACGGCTTCTACGCACATATCAGAAGTCGCCCAATTGGGCGTCCGTAGGATCCTGCGTTCTTTGATACCCGTCCGCGAGAGTATCCACTCGTCGTTGGTATCCACTATTTTTTCAAGGTCGGAATTGGTGAGTTTTGTTTCCGGCACCCAGCCGTGGACACCCGTGATGGCAGCTCTTAGTTTTGTCGGCATTTGAAGACCGTTTTGCAAATTAAATGATTGTGAAATTGAATATTTAAATGATTTACTATGAATTTCTTATATGTTTCTATAAGCAAATTCAAACACGAATTGCGCACTTTCCGAACGCTGCATTACGTGTAACTGGTTAGGTGGCATGCTGTCTGGCCCAAAAAGGCCCATTTTCCGCCATACTTCGCAGATTTTTTTAACTGTAGCGCTGCTACGGCCTGCAAAAATCTGCTTCGTCTGGCAAAAAATGGCCACTTTTTTGTCTCAGACGTGACCACGCTAACCAGTTACCATTATTTTTATATTAATTCATGGTGTGGGTGCAAAGGTAATGAAGGTTTTGATGTTATCACTTACCGTATGTTCAGAACATCCTGCATGCCGAAAACTCCGTGCTTATCCACCAGCCATCGGGCGGCTACAACGGCGCCCAAGGCAAATCCTGCCCTAGAGTGTGCGCGATGTTCTATGCTGATTTCATCCACATCGCTGTGCCATTGTACCAAGTGTGTACCGGGCACCTCCCCGGATCGGACGGCCGTGATGGCCAGGACCTCCTTGGAAGGTATGTCCGCTGCTTTTGGGTCGAGTAACTGATAAGCGGTGAATCTTGGCAGCTGCCCCAAGATTCCTTTTGCCAAGGTAATGGCTGTTCCGCTGGGAGCGTCGAGTTTGTGGATATGGTGCGTTTCCGTAATCATGGGCTCGTACTCTGTCCGATCAGCGAAGAGAGTGGCGAGATATTGGTTGACGGCGAAGAAAATATTGACACCGATGCTAAAATTGGAGGCCCAAAGGAATGCGCCTGCATGATTGCGGCAAAAAGCTTCCACCTCCGGTATTTTTTCGTTCCAACCTGTTGTGCCGCTCACCACGGGCACGCCTGCTTTTAAACAGGACATGACGTTGTCAAAAGCAGCTTCCGGTCGGGAAAACTCAATAACAACATCGGCAGTACGAAGTAAGTCTTCTGTACGTTCATGGGCATTGGCAAGTCCGATGCGCCAAGCAACTTCAAGTCCTTGTTGGGCGGCTGCTTCGTCGATTGCCTTACCCATTTTTCCGTACCCCAGAATGCCAATTTTTAGCATAATTGACTTGTTTACTATTTTTGAGCGGCCTAAAAACGGGGTTGCCTTTCTTCACGATGAGTCAACACAAAGTGGTTGTGAATGAAGTGAAATCAAATATTTGCAATCCATCAAAAACACTTTAATCACAGTCCTGCCACCCCATTGCACAGCCACTGTTTTTTACTTAAATTTTCAACAACTTGATGGTTTGCAATACCTGTTCTTTTTGAGCCATTCGCAGCAGGTACAGGCCTGGAGGAAGGTCTTCTCCGATGTCAAGTCGTCCGGACTTGTCATTTGGTGAGATGGTTTGCAGTATTTGTCCGGTGGTATTTTGAAGGGTGATCACGGATCCCGGGTTGGGTGCAAAATATGTCACGGCAACTGTTTCTGAGAAGGGGTTGTGGTTGGGAATCAGGTAAAGGGTGTTGGCACTTTCTTCCCGTTTAAAAATATCCGATAGCAGGAGCGTTATGTCTTGGTCGCTGGTTATGGTTTGTCCAAACAACTCTGCCAATCCGACGGCGGGTGCTTCGGCGACAATGTTGTACACGCCGGGTTTCACGCCTGAAAAGCTGAAGGAGCCATTGATATTGGTGTTGATGGAATAGGTATTGAGGGCGCCGTACAACCAGACCAAAGCGCCTTCGACGGGTTGGTTGTCGCTTTGTCGCAGAACGGTACCGGTGACGTTGATCGTGCCGATTGGGAAAAGGGCGGCATTGACGAGGGTGACCTCTCCTTCGTTCAAATAAGC
The DNA here is from genome assembly GCA_044378705.1 of Saprospiraceae bacterium. Taxonomy (GTDB): domain Bacteria; phylum Bacteroidota; class Bacteroidia; order Chitinophagales; family Saprospiraceae; genus M3007. Next base: position 311 of record JBIPOY010000444.1, on the reverse strand, counting down.
TAGGGTCTCGTAGTCTTGGTATCCACTTTTGGAAACTCTTACGGTAAAATAACCACTGGCGGCCTGTCCGGTTTTGTAAAGACCTGCATTGGCGCTTAGTTCCTGGGTCAAGGGTGTCGTGCCCAACACTTCAATTTTGGCGTTGTTGAGCGCCAATCCGGTAATGGCGTCGGTGATGGTTCCTTCGAGGTAACAGGCGCGGTGATAATCTGGCGTGACGATGAACAGTTCGCCGTTGCCGGTATTCAGGGCGTTGATGTTGGAAGCGATGAGGGTTCCGGAAGGGAAGAAGGGATACACGCCCCAGCAGC
>JBIPOY010000443.1:0-3101 GCA_044378705.1 Saprospiraceae bacterium | reverse complement strand
ATCGGGCAGCCGAAATCAGTTGAACTTTATCAATCCCAATGATATTGAGACCATCACGGTGCTCAAAGATGCCTCCGCAGCTGCTATTTATGGCAATAGGGCTTCCGGTGGCGTTATCATCATTACTACCAAAAAAGGCAAGCTCGGTAAAAAAATTCAGGTAGGCTACAACGCCAATGTGTCGGTCGGACAAACCTACAACCGGGTGGATGTGCTTACCGCCGATGAATTTATCAATGCAGTGCTAGTGCATTACAGTGACTCTACCAATACCAAATATCAAAAATCCCGCGCACTACTGGGTACTGCAAAAACGGACTGGCAAGACGAAATATACCAATCAGCTTGGGGGCAAGACCACAATGTGAACGTATCCGGTGGTATCGGTCCGGTGCCGTACCGGGTTTCTTTTGGTTATACCAACAAGAACGGAGTGTTGAAAACCGATAATTTTAATCGTTATTCAGCAGCAGTGAACCTGAATCCCGGTTTTTTCAACAATACTTTGCAGGTAAAAGTACATTTCAAAGGGATGCTTTCCGACAACCACTTTGCAGACCGGGGCGCTATTGGCAGTGCTTTGAGCTTTGATCCTACCAAGCCCGTCCGGGATACTTCCTCCACGCTTTACGGCGGGTTTACCACCTGGAAAATCTCCAATACCAACAGCAACCCCAACGGACTTGCGCCCGCCAACCCGGTGGCACTTTTAGAATTACGCGACGATAACTCTACGGTGAAACAGTACATCACCAATGCATCCGCCGATTACCGCTTCAAATTCCTGCCGGCTCTGCGCGCCAACCTGAATGTGGGATATGACTATACGAAAGGTGCCGGCACCATTGTCGTGCCCAATTATGCTGCATTTGCATTTGATTTGATCAATGGTGGCGGTGTAAACAACCGCTACGACCAAACCAAAAAGAATTCGTTGCTCGAGACGTACCTCAATTATAAGAAAACCTTTGGCGAGCACGAGGTGGATGTTATGGGGGGCTACTCCTGGCAACACTTTGAAGTGGGCGGCTCCTATAAAAATTCAGACTCCGCCGGTACGCCCGCTGAAACGTCAGAAGACAGCAATCCGTCAGAACTGTACATGGTATCCCTTTTTGGTCGTGTAAACTACGCTTACAAAGGTCGGTTTCTGCTGACGGGTTCCTTGCGCCGTGACGGAACGTCTAGGTTTGCTCCTGAATACCGTTGGGGAATATTTCCGGCCGCCGCCGCTGCTGTGAAAGTAATAGACGACGACAGTGAATATTTTGATAAACTTAAAATCAGAACCAGTTGGGGTATTACCGGACAACAAGACATTCCGGACTACTATGCCTACTTGGCACGATACCAATTTGGAACGCCAAACGCCCAGTATCAGTTTGGTGACCAGTTTATCCAAACCGTTCGACCAAACGGCTATGTGCGCGACATTAAGTGGGAAGAAACAGCCTCTTACAACGTAGGTGCAGATTTTTCTGTGGTCAAAGATCGCGTGTCCGGTACCGTAGATTTTTACCAGCGCAATACCAAGGATTTGTTGAATTATATCTCACCTTCTGCCTTGTCAAACCTTACCAATTATGTGTACGACAATATCGGTACCATGGAAAGTCAAGGCTTTGAAATAAGCCTCAACCTTACACCGATCAGCACAAAAAAAGTAACGTGGGATTTCTCAACCAACTTCGCCTATAATAAATCTAAGATAACCAAACTAACCACCAGCGACGACCCTGAAGATCCGGGTGAGCTCACGGGCGGTATTGCCGGCGGGGTGGGTAGTAATATCCAGATTCATACCGTCGGATACGCTCCTTACACTTTTTATGTATTTGAACAAAAATACGACGAGGCCGGCAATATCTTGGAAGGCCAATTTGTTGATCGCAACCTCGACAGTATCGTGAACGAAAAAGATAAATACCGATTCAACCAACCAGCGCCAAGCTATACGATGGGCCTCACCAGTAACCTCCGTATCGGGCACTTTAATTTCTCTTTTGCCGGTCGTGCCAACTTCGGAAGCTACGTGTACAACAATGTGCAAACCGATATGGGATACTTAGACAGGCTGTACGCAACCACCAACTACCTTTCTAATATCAACCAGTCGGCGGTTGATCTGAATGTTGTAAGCCAAGGAAATCTTACTTTCAGCGATCATTTCGTGACGAAAGCGTCTTTCTTTCGGTTAGACCACATTACTGCAGCCTATAATTTCGAGCATCTCATCGGTCAATATCTGAACATTTACGCAACGGTTCAAAATCCGCTGGTGGTGACGTCCTACAAGGGCCTCGACCCGGAAATCAGCAATGGTATTGACAACAATATCTATCCAAGGCCGAGAACTTTTGTGCTGGGCTTAAACGTCAATTTTTGAACTTCCTAAACGAATAACACCATGCGCAAGATAAAACTTTTTACCCTTTCGGCTTTGCTTCTCGCCCTCTCCGGCTGTTTCAAAGACTTGAATACCATTCCATTGGATCCTGATGTGCTCACGGCGGAAGCTGTTTACAAAGATCCTGCCGCCTATCAGCAAGTATTGGCCAAACTTTACGCCGGTTTCGCGGTGTCAGGCCAGCAGGGGCCTGCCGGCCAACCCGACATTTCCGGTATTGATGAAGGATTTGGCCAGTACCTGAGGGGTTTCTGGTACCACCAGGAATTGTCCACCGACGAAGCAGTGATCGGTTGGAACGACCAGACCATCAAAGATTTTCACGCACAGGCGTGGACTTCCGGCGATGGATTTATTTATGCCTTTTACAGCAGGGTTTTTTATCAGATTGCCCTGGCCAACGAATTTTTGCGGGAAACAACAGACGCTAAATTGGATGCCAGGGGTGTGGATGCTACCTTGAAATCTACTATAAAAAGATACAGGGCTGAAGCACGTTTCCTCCGAGCACTGAGCTATTGGCATGCTTTGGATATCTTTAGAAATATTCCTTTTGCCACAGAAAATGACGTAGTGGGAGATTTCGTTCCCCAACAAGCCCAACCGGCAGCACTCTTCAGCTATATCGAATCTGAGTTGAAGGACATAGAAGCCGATTTGGCAGATCCACGGACCAATGTGTACGGACGAGCCG
>JBIPOY010000112.1:0-9078 GCA_044378705.1 Saprospiraceae bacterium | reverse complement strand
TATTCCCCGCCCCTTTTGGAGTACAAGAACTCCCCACGTACACCAAATTTATCGGTGAATTTGTTGGAAAAGCTGACTCCAATGTGAAATCCTATCACATTTTTCCAACTTTCCAGAGACATATCCGCTGCATCCAACTCAGAAGGACCGGTTATTTTAGCGAAATTAAGCCCTGTTTTGAAGCCATACCGGACTTGTGCATGCATGGAAACGAAAAATAACAGCAAAGAAACCGTGGCAACGCTTTTAATTGTATTCATATTTAAGCAATGTGTTTAGTCGAAATACTGGAAGAGGATACAAAGAAACTATAAAGCTACGGCTTTATACAATATTGGTACTCAAACGTAAAAAATGAGGTGTAGGCTGCCCGGCCATCAGTGTACTGCGGGTGACAAAAGGGTGAGTTTTTGATTGGTTGCATCCAATGCTGCTTCAATGCCATAGGGCAGCGTGGCCTGGTAAGACACGTGGCCAAAAGGGAGGCCATAGACAACAGGTATGCCCAAATGACCAAGCCTTTCACGCAGCATTTCAGGAAGAGACTGAGATGGGCTGTCGGGCTTTGGCTGGCAATCACTAAAAACCCCCAGCGCAATACCGGCCGCTCTTGACAAATCGGAGCCCTGCAACAGTTGTGTCAACATTCGATCCAACCGATACGGCTGCTCGCCGACATCCTCTATAAACACAATTTTATCGCGAAAAACGGGCGCAAAAGCTGTTCCAACGAGAGAGGACAGCAAGGAAAGGTTTCCGCCGGTCAGGCCACCACGGGCATTCCCCGGGGTGATGGTGAAGGGCCGAAATTCTTCCCCGGGGAAATCGGACACCGGTGCAGCAATGACATGCGAATCCACACCTTCCATGAGCACAGAACGGAGGTGATGGAGGGTGTTTTCAGGCATGTCGGAGGCGGCCACCGGCCCGTGAAAAGTCACCAAACCCGTCCGAGAATGGATGGCCAAATGCAGGGCTGTCACATCGCTGTAGCCAATAAAAGGTTTCGGGTGTTGGCGAATGAGTGAGAAGTCAATGCGAGGCAACAGCCTTCCGGCTCCATATCCGCCACGGACACACCACACCACGTCAACAGCGGGATCCCGAAATGCCCAATGGAGGTCGGCCAAACGAGTATCGTCGTCGCCGGCCAAATAACCCAAACGCGATCGGAGGCTCTTACCCTCCACAACACGGAGGCCCAGCATTGTGAGGTTGCGGATGGCATTGGCCAGCTTGTCGTCGGAGGGGGGGCTACAGGGCGCGATCAGTGCGACAGTAGCGCCTGTGCACAGGCGGGAGGCCTTGCGCAGCGTCGGTGCGATTTCAGGCATGGCGGCGATGAGGGTTGTTTTTGGCAATGAAATGCCGGAGGCCAACAACGCGAGGCCTGTTTTTTTAAAAAAATCCCGTCGGAATAATTTGTTCATAACCCATGGGTTGCGCGCACTCCACCAAGAGCCGCGAAGCACAGAAAACCGTTTTGCTTTCGCAAAGGGCTTTAACAGAGGAAGTTACACGCAATAAAAGGGTTTTATCCAATACTAACGCACAAATGCAAAGTACATGACCAACATCAACGCGATCGTTGCGATGACCAATACGCGGATAAATTTTTGATTGTCCTCGCGATCCTGAGAGGTTTGATTTTGTTTGGTTACCTTGTTTTTGCTCATGGTAAATGCCTTTTAGTACTCAATTGTTCCAGAAAAGTAAATTAATCAGTGCAATATCGGCAAATTTTCAGGAACCAGGCGTGCATTCGGCTTGGAAGGAAAAAGAACCGACCCTGTGGAGATGAATCCACAGGGTCGGCAAATGTAAACTGGATTTTAGCTTTTAAAGAAACAGTTTAGATGATTCTTATCAGTTTTTGTTGGATGTTTTCAGGTAAGTTTCCAAAGCGACCGCAATAGACGGCGCTTCCGGCGTTCCCGCTTGGATATTGACGTTCATTCCCCGGTCGGTAACCGCTTTGAGCGCTGCGGTACCAAACACGCAAATACGTCGGTCTTCCTGTTGAAAATCAGGAAATTGCTCAAAAAGCGATTTTATTTCCAATGCTGAGAAAAAAGCAATGATGTCATATTTAACATCTTTCAGGTCGGCCAAGTCGTTGTTTACCGTTCGGTACATCACGGCCTCTTGGATGGGGACTTTGAGTTCTCGAAAAAACTTGTTCACCTCCGGATTGCCCTGATCATTGCAGGGGAGGTAAAATTTCTCCTCGCGGTTGCGTTGAATGTACGATTTAAGTTCCAAGACAGATTTTGTTCCGTTGAATACTTTGCGTTTTCGGAACATGATAAACTTCTGTAAATAGTTGGCAATGGCCTCTGTGGAACAGAAATACTTGGTTTCTTCCGACATTTTGATCCGCATTTCTCCACATAAACGGAAGAAATGATCTACCGCGTGTTTGCTGGTAAAAACAATGGAGGAGTAATCGTTGGGGTACACACGATTTTTCCGATATTCTTTCTCCGTGAGACCTTCAATGGTGACAAATGGCACGAAGTCTATTCGAACGTCGAAACGTTTTTGCAGATCTTCGTAGGCCGTCAGCACAACAGGCTTGGCTTGGGAGATAAGAATATTGTGGACTCTTTGGCTGGAAATTTCCTGAAGGGGTGCAGTGGTTGCAGACATTCGGGAGCGGTGTTTCGTGAAATTTATTTGAGTTGAAGCGAAAAACTAGGCATTTATTGAGAAAAACATCCTTGAATGGAAGGCCAATGACAGACATTTTACGGTACAAAACACGCAGTTACACCTTTTGCATGATCGCCAATTTTACAAGCAGTAAAACAGGCGCAATTTCTACGGCGCAAAGGTACAATAAAAAGTGGAATGGGCTACTATTCAAAAATTTACTTCCAATACCTGCTGAACGCAATGCCCGATAAGCGTAAAAAATAGCCACCAAGCCCACCATCCAAAAGGCAATGAATATCTGATAATCACCCTTTGCTGAAAAGGCAATGAAAAAGTTGAACGGAACCAAAAAAAAGCCCAAAACACAGTTAAATACCATAATTAAAAAGTTGTACCGACGCGCTTGCTGCTCTTCTGAAAAAAGATAGCTCACGGCGTTTATCATCACGTGTTTGAAGAGAAAAATGCCGACGGCACCACCCATACAAACCAATAAAAACGCCAAATTGTTGAATAGCTGGTCTTGGAAAATACGCGTTACCAGAAAAATAAAGACCCCTGCATTGAGCAAGAAATTAACGTAGAGCATGTAATAGGGGGTGCTTCCTACCAAACCGGAAGCCTCCCGTTGGGCTAAGTTGAGGGCATTATCGCTTAAAAAGCCCCTCCAGGCCTTTCCCACCGCACTCCGGTTGGCTGCTACTGAAAATGTTAGCAACCCTACCATCGACAATAGCACCGATAGCAACACCCCGTTCGGAAGTGTCCCACTCCTCGGTAACACCGCAAACGGATTAAAAAATTCCGTAGCATTTTCTACCGCTGTTTGATATACCCCGGGCGTTCGGTGTAAAACTACGTCAAAGGGATTGGACGGAAATGCCGCTCCTGTGGCCACCAAAACAGATTTTGGAAGCCTATTGACCAATTCAAAAGGATTGCTGGCATCCTGGCTGCCCCCGAACTGGGGCATAAAAAGAAGCATCAAGGCAAAAAATATGGGCCGAATCATGATGCAAAGGTAGGAATTCCTTTGGACGGGTTTTTCTTTTCATACTTTTGCGTGCTGCAACAACTTAAATTTGGTACAGCACACCCATTTTATGAAAAAAATAGACGTTATTCTAGGCCTCCAATGGGGCGATGAAGGAAAAGGAAAAATTGTTGACTATTTAGCGGAGGGGTATGACATTGTAGCGCGCTTTCAGGGCGGCCCCAATGCCGGGCACACGCTCAAATTTGGCGGAAACAAATACGTGTTACACACCGTCCCTTCCGGTATATTTCGCGAAAATCTCATCAACCTTATTGGCAATGGCGTGGTGCTGGATCCGGTTGTCTTTCAACGTGAACTCCGATCGTTGGAACAAAGCAACGTGCAATTTCACAGCCGACTGCTGGTGTCTCGAAAGGCGCACCTCATCCTTCCTACCCACCGATGGCTCGATGCTGCCAGTGAGGCGCACAAAGGAAAGGCTAAAATCGGCTCCACCCTCAAAGGAATAGGCCCCACCTATATGGATAAAACTGGGCGTAATGGACTGCGTGTAGGCGATGTGGCCTCACCTACCTTTAAGGATCAGTACAATGCATTGAAAAACAAACACTTAGAACTTCTGAAAATATACCCCTCCATCGACTTCGATCTGGAAACAGCAGAACAAGCGTGGTTTGAAAGCCTCGATACGCTGCGCGCGCTGCCCTTCGTTGACGGAGAATATTACCTCAACGATGCCTTGAATGCCGGAAAAAAAATATTGGCAGAAGGCGCACAAGGCAGTATGCTCGACATTGATTTTGGCACCTACCCCTTCGTTACCTCCAGCAATACCATCACAGCAGGCGTCTGTACCGGCCTCGGCGTGGCTCCCCAACGTATCGGACGCGTGATCGGCATCACAAAAGCCTATTGTACCCGCGTAGGCGGTGGGCCTTTCCCCACCGAACAAGACAATGAAACAGGCGAGCAACTGCGACAATTGGGCATGGAATTTGGCTCCACAACAGGCCGCCCGCGCCGCTGCGGATGGATCGACTTACCACAACTGCGATATACCATCCTGCTCAATGGCGTCACAGAATTGTGTATGACGAAAATTGACGTCCTCAACACCTTTCATGCGGTACAGGCCGCTACCCTATACCGATATGATGGAATAGAAACATCCAATCTCCCCTTTGACTTGTGCAACACCCCCATGGAAATACGGTACGAAACCTACCCGGGATGGGCCACTGAACTGGACGATGTAAAAACCTTCGACGAACTACCCGCTCCCGCCCGGGCGTTTATTTCCGGCTTAGAACAGTACCTTGGTGTGCCATTCACAATGATCTCCACCGGCCCAGAAAGAGAAAAGTTGATTGTTCGTTAACCGGAACCCAGCAAACTACACATGCAATACATCCTTTTTACCGTAGAAAACGCCGTAGGACGCATCACCTTCAACCGCCCGGAGGTGTTCAATGCCATGCACCATGCCATGCGGATGGAAATTTTAGAAGCCCTCGATGTCTGTGCCCATGATGATGCTATTCGGGCTGTTTGTATGACCGGTACCGGGAAGGCATTTTGCGCCGGAGAAGATTTGCAGGAAGTGACAGACCCAAACGGCCCATCGCTGGCTGAAATTATTTCCACAGGGTACAATCCGATGGTGCTGAAAATCCGAAACCTAGAAAAACCCGTGGTCGCAGCCGTCAATGGTATTGCTGCCGGCGCAGGCGCCAACATCGCCCTGGCTTGCGACATTGTCGTCGCTTCTTCCGCGGCCTCTTTTACGCAAGCTTTTTCTAAAATTGGCCTCATCCCAGACTCCGGGGGCACCTGGACCCTCCCACGACTCGTAGGGCTACAACGTGCCACAGCACTCATGATGCTTTCCGACAAAATAACCGCCGCAGAAGCCGCCTCCATGGGTATGATCTGGAAAGTATTCCCGGATGAATCCTTTGTGGCCGACTGTGTTCAACTAACAGAAAAACTGGCACAAATGCCCACCAAAGGGCTCGCCCTTACCAAACAAGCACTCCGCCAAGCGTTTGACAACAATTTTGAAGACCAAACCATTATAGAAGACCAATTACAAACCCTGGCTGGAAATACCCGCGATTATCGGGAAGGGGTTGCTGCATTCTTAGAAAAAAGAAAAGCTGTTTTTACAGGAAATTAACCTCCACGGCGACCGCAACCCTTGTCTATTTTTAACATTTTTCCGAAACAATATGTCCCACACAGGGGCGATCGCCGAAAGGCAGGGGCATTGCTGCTGCTGCTGCTGACAGTCGGTATCTTGTTCAGTGCCGAATTCAGATACTGGCTTCGCTCACTCTTGGAATATCCGCTGCACTACACAGAGTACAAAGAATTCGGTATCCGCATTCCCAATGGGTATTCCATGCACGGTATCGATGTTAGCCGGTGGCAGCGAAAGGTAGATTGGACACGGGTACGCAAAATGAAAGTAGGCGATGTACGGGTAGCTTTTGCTTTTATAAAGGCAACCGAAGGATCGTGGATAGAAGACCCTGAATTTGATGCAAACTGGGAAAATGCCCGAAAAAATGGCATTATTCGAGGCGCCTACCACTTTTTTTTGCCCCATGTCAGCGCAAAAGATCAGGCCTTAAAATTTACCAAAACGGTTAAACTGCGCTCGGGAGACCTGCCTCCGGTGGTAGATGTAGAAGACACACACGGCATGACCAGGGGGCAAATACAGTTGTACACAAAAGAATTCCTTACCCTCTTAGAGAAGTACTACAAGGTGCGTCCAATCCTCTACACCAACAAAGATTTCTACAAAAAATACTTCGTCGACGAGGACGAATTCAAAGGATACCGGTTCTGGATCGCACACTATCATGTGGCAGACCTTAATATGCCCGGAGAAGAAGACTGGCATTTCTGGCAACACAGCGACCGGGGTAACGTAACCGGCATCACCGAACGCGTCGACTTCAATGTGTTTAATGGCGACAGCGTAGCATTGCGAAAATTGTGTCTGCCCTAAGATCCTACTGGCGCAACTCCGTTAAAGGCTGGTTAATGTTCGCTTTATACCATATTCTTGAATATTTTTGTGCCCGATTTCTATATTTCACTCTTTTTTAAACTGCTATTTTCAAGGATGAAAAAAACGCTTGCGCTGCTCGCCGGAATACTCTTCTTATCCATCGCCGGATATGCTCAAAACAAAACACTGCCCTCCGTAAACGTCAAAACGCTCGAAGGACAATCTATCAACGTACAAACCCTCGGCCAAACCGGTAAAATTACCGTCATCTCTTTCTGGGCAACTTGGTGCTCTCCTTGTAAAAAAGAATTGGATGCCATCAGCGAAATATACGAAGACTGGCAAAAAAAGTACGATGTTGAACTCATCGCCATCAGCACAGATGATGCCCGCTCTGCTGCCAAAGTGCCCGGCGTCGTAGATGCCAAAGGATGGAAATACCGCATCCTCCTCGACAGCAGCAAAGAACTTTCCATCGCCGCCAACATCCAATCAGTACCCTACACCTTCCTACTGGATCAAAAAGGAAATATTGTGTACGAACACATTGGCTATGCCCCCGGCGACGAAGACGAACTCGAAGAACGCATCGCAGCGCTGGCCGGAAAAAAGTAACTTGACCAGCCTGATACTACAAAGTGGGGAAAAAGCCTTTTTCGAGCAATTTTTTCACACAAATTATCCGTCAGCATTTCCGGAAAGATATCAACCGTGACGTGTCACCGGAAATTCTGACGTTTTTTTTATAACTTTTTTTGTACCTGGTTAGCCTGACAACAACCCTAAGCGCGTTTTGTGTGCGGAAAAAATTGGTTCATTGCGTGCCTCATCCAAATACATTTTAGGCTCCCGACCCAAGCGTTTTCACAAATATTATTAGGAAACCACCAAAATGTCGGTACTTAAGCCTATCTTTGTGGCATTATTTTAACAACACCGGATTTTGTCCGCCCTGGACAACAAGTTTTTTCCCAAAAGCTTCAACCATGCAGGGCCGTTTATTTGACCCAACGCGTACGACTCCGGTAACTTCTAACTTAATGTTATTCAAAGATTTATCGCTCATCGAGCCGCTTTTGCGCGCGCTCGAAACAGAGGGCTACGAAAGCCCCACACCCATTCAGGAACAAGCCATTCCCCCGGTATTAGAAGGACGTGACCTTTTAGGCTGCGCACAAACCGGCACCGGAAAAACCGCCGCGTTTGCCCTGCCAATCCTGCAAAAACTTCACAACGAACGCACCAGCTCCGCCCAAGGACGCAAAATTCGTACCCTGATCCTCACTCCCACCCGCGAACTGGCCATTCAAATTGGCGAAAGCTTTACCGCGTACGGACGTCATACCACCGTAAAAAATCTCGTCATTTTTGGCGGCGTTTCGCAGCACGCCCAAACACAAGCGCTGCAACGTGGTGCAGAAGTGATCATCGCCACGCCCGGCCGACTCCTTGATTTGATGAACCAAGGCTTTGTTAGCCTGCGTGACCTGTCCATTTTTGTACTCGACGAAGCAGACCGAATGCTCGATATGGGCTTCATTCACGATGTGAAAAAAGTGATCGCAAAGCTGCCGGCAAAACGTCAAACACTGTTCTTCTCGGCTACCATGCCCGCCGAAATCTCCGGACTGGCCGGCTCTATCCTCACAGATCCGATTAAAGTGGCCGTAACCCCCGTTTCTTCAACCGCAGAAAAAATCGCTCAGGCCGTTTATTTTGTGGAAAAACAAGACAAACGACTCCTGCTCAACCACTTACTGGACGATAAAACCATCAAATCAGCCCTGGTATTTACCCGCACCAAACACGGCGCCAACAAAGTGGCCGCTGATTTGGTCAAATCCGGTATCGGCTCCGAAGCCATCCACGGCAATAAATCACAAAATGCCCGTCAAGCAGCACTCAGTGGCTTCAAAAACGGCCGTATCCGAGTGCTGGTAGCCACCGACATCGCAGCACGCGGTATCGATATTGACGACCTGACACACGTGGTCAATTATGATTTACCCAATATCCCCGAAACTTATGTGCACCGCATCGGACGTACCGGACGGGCTGGCGCCAGTGGTATCGCCCTGTCTTTTTGTGACGGTGAAGAGGTTGCTTATCTCAAGGATATCCAAAAACTGACCGGACAATTGGTGCCCGTGGTGGAAGACCATCCATACCCCGCTGACCTGTCAGCACCCGCACTGCCTCAACCCGCCCAACGCAACCAGCGCCAAGGACAACAACAGCGCAAACCACAACGCGAACAACGCCCCGCCAACCAACCACACACCCGGTCCACCGGCGAAGGTAGCAACCGAAACGAACCAAGACCACAACGCGAACAACCCTCACAACAGCAGCGCAATCAACGCGATGAACGCCCTCAGCGCAACAACGATGCTCGCCCACCACGCGA
>JBIPOY010000442.1:0-3111 GCA_044378705.1 Saprospiraceae bacterium | reverse complement strand
GCTTTGTATATCTGGGGGAGGAAATCGGCCGCCCGAACGATCGGTCCGGCAACCATCTGAGGAAAAAATGTGACAAAAAACGCGTAATCCAGTATGTTGTCCAGCGACTTTAATTGCCCACGGTACACATCTATGGTGTAACTCAACGATTGAAATGTAAAAAAAGAAATACCCACCGGCAAAAAAACCTTTGTAGGATCAAAGGGCGCTCCGGAAAGTTCGCTCCACAACTCTGAATAAATGTTGTACTTGAAAAATACCAGCATTCCTAGGTTGAGTACCAAACTGACCACCAACAGGCCCGTTTTTTCCCTCCGCGTGGCGGCATCTTCCATCCATCGTGCCAAATGATAATCAACTACGACGATGACAACATGTAAAAGCCAATAAATACCCGCACATTTATAGTAAAAATAGAGGGAGAACAACGTTACCCAAAGAATGCGCAAACGCTGGTGGGGAAGCAGCAACCGATATACTGCCATAAAACCCAAAAATGAAAAAATGAAAAAACCACTGTTAAACAGCAGCTTGGCGTCTGGGTCATAGACGAACAAATGAAGTATCTTGGCTGGGTCGAGTTCAAACACAATGCGCAAAAGTAAAAAGGGATTGGCAGGTATCTATACTTCCACGAAATTTCACATGCAATATCTGCCCATCCTGAAAAATAACCCCTTTTTGTGCCTGCTTGGTTGGTTTTGTCTCAGACAAAACAGGGATTTGCCGGGATCGGTTTGTGAAACCTAGCCTTCCGGGGCCTGACAGCCTGCTTGCGTTACTTTCAATCAAAGGTCTCTACCTGCAGATCATCTAAAAGGATGGATTTGTTGCTCCCGGTGTTCCAAAACAGTACGGTAGCACGGTCAAAGGGTTCCGTCGGCAGGGTCGTATCAAAAAAAACACGCTTTCCCTCCCCGCCCTCTACATGGCGCTGAAGTCTGATCATCCGTTCTTTGATCATTTTATCGCCTTGATAGAATTTTATGATGAACTGGGTCATTGACCACCAATCCCATTCTTTGGGCTGACAACGGAAAGTGACCGATGCCCGCAACCAGTGTAGATCCCGGGAACTCAACGGCAGATCAAATGCCGGGGAAAACGGATGTGTAGGATTGAGTAGTAAGGACTTGGCGCCGTTGATGGGCGATTCAGCCGTGGTAATTCCTGTGGTGTCGCCATCGAAATTTTCGTTTAAAATTGCACGCACATTCCGTCTTTCACTGCCCTTGAATTCTTCTTTGGTATCCAACATTTTTAGCCAGTCGCGATTCAATTCATACCGACCCAGTATTTTCATCACATAGCGCCGTGTCATTTGTTCACCCACAAACAACCCTCCCCGATGCGCTTGGTGACTCCACCAAAGATTCACGTACACACCGGCAAACATACAGGCTAAAAATAACCCTTGACGCCATTTTCTGCGGGACTGCCACGATAAAAATGACCCAAGACCAAATGCCCAAAGCGGGTACCCCTGTACCATCGCACGCTGTCCCAAACTACCACCATACCACCAAATATCCCAAGCAGATGTTATGTACAAAGCAGACAAGCAGTACACCAATACCGTAAAAAAAACCTCCGGCACTCGCTTGCGCAACATAAACAAACCCACCACGGCGAAAATCATGATGGGCGAATATACCAACCAGCCGGCGCGTGCACTCCACAAAACATTTTCAATGTGGGGTGGAAACCAGGTGAATCCCTGCCCCTCGTAGCTGTACACCACCCACTCCCCTACCGCATATTTCCAATATAGCAATTGCAAAAACATCACCGACCCAGCAATACCAACCGCAAAGGCTATTTTTGAAAAATGTTCTTTGAAAAAAACAACGCGGTGTCTTAGGGTGGCCATCGAATAAACACCCCAAAACATTGGAATCAGTGCCGACAAAACTTCCGTGGGCCGGGTCAAGGTAGCCCAACCGACCAGCAACCCGATGAGGGCCGCCCAGCCGATAGAAGGCCGCCGATAGAATTGTATCGTGCTGTATAGCAGGATACTGTACAGGGTGAACAGCCAATTGTGGGTCATCGCACCGGTTATTCCCGCATATTCAAAGTAATTGGTGCCAAACACGAGCAGCACCAACACCGATGCTACAATGCCATCCGAAAAATAATACAACAATACACGGCGCAAAAACAACAAACCCAACAAGGCCACCAACAAACTCCCCCAACTGATGGCCGCTTGGTAAGGCCTCGAAAAACCGTCCGCCGGGTAGCCCAGGGGCTCAGCCAGTACATGGGCCGTCAGAAACCAAGGCAAAAATTGCAACGCCTGCCCCATTGGGTATTTCATCACATAATTGCCCGATGGATGCTGTAAAGCTTGCCCCATCCCTGGACCCGGGTGGTACTGTTGCTCGATAGCGCCCCACCATTTCAGCTGTTTGATGTCGTGGTAAACAATCACTGCCGGTAAATACAGGTAGTAGCCGGAAACATCCCAACTGATGGTTGCCTCTGTGTTGGTCTGCTGCCATTTCGGATAATAAAAAATGGAGGAGGCCACCAACAGAGCCCAAGAAATATACAACGCAAACAAGGAAGGACGGGCCATGACATGGTTTATTTCAATTCGGTTGCCCGAAAATGACATAAAAAAAGCGGTCGTTTCCAATTGGAAACGACCGCCAAAGTCTGTCTTTTCAGGGAAATAATTGAAAAAAAAATACCGCCGCGCTTTAATCCACCCAATCTGCCACAAATACGTTGGTATCTCGGGTGCCACCGTTGTTGCGATTGGAACTAAAAGACAACTGTTTACCATCCGGGGAAAACATCGGAAATGAATTAAAGATGCTCTGACTGGTGATCTGCTCAACCGTGCCGGAACCATCTGCGTTGATCATGTACAACTGAAAATCATACCCGCGACTGGAAAGGTGGTTGCTGCTAAAGATGATTTTTTTTCCTGCAGGGTGAAAGAAAGGCGCCCAATTGGCCTTGCCAAGGTGGGTAACCTGGCGCAGGTTAGAACCATCCACATTGCAGGTAAATATCTCCATGTTGGTGGGTGCTACCAAGTGCTGTGCGAGGTAATCGCGGTATTCTTTGATTTCCTCTGCTGATTTTGGTCGGCTGGCGCGA
>JBIPOY010000002.1:0-26459 GCA_044378705.1 Saprospiraceae bacterium | reverse complement strand
TTCTGTGAAACGAAATATTGTAACGCCGGGTTGCCTGTGGCATCAAAAATAAACAGATACAAGTGTACCTTTGCCCCATGTTGAGCGTATATTCTGACACCTATTACATGAAACAAGCCCTTGCAGAAGCTGAAAAAGCCTTTGAATGTGGAGAAATACCGGTTGGTGCCGTGATTGTGTGCGATGGACGTATTATTGCCCGTGCCCACAACCAAACGGAACAATTGACAGATGTGACTGCCCATGCGGAGATTATGGCCATTACAGCGGCAGCCAGCCATTTGGGCAGTAAATACCTTCCTGATTGCACCCTGTACGTTACCCTTGAACCTTGCGTTATGTGTGCCGGTGCACTCAGTTGGGCTCAGTTGGGCCGCGTCGCCTACGGCGCCACCGATGAAAAAAAAGGATTCATGTTGTACGGCGGAAAAAGTCTGCTTCATCCTAAAACCCGGCTTGAAATGGGTATACTGGAGGAGGAGTGTAGCATTCTCATGACAACCTTTTTTAAGCAAAAAAGAGGATAAATAAATGCTGGAATCATCCGTTCTCTCTACGCCCATTGGTTTGTTTGAGGTTGCAGGCAGTCTGTTGGGTGTTTCTTCTGTAAAACGTGTTGATAATCATCTTGATACACCGGGCGACGGTTTGCACGCTGACCATCCGGTTGTGGAATGTTGTCATCAAATAAAAGCGTATTTTGAAGGAAAACGAACGGTATTTAATCTGAAAATTGATTTGAGTGGAGCCTCTGATTTTCATCAAAGGGTGTGGTTAGAACTCCTTAAAATTCCCTTTGGAAAAACAGCAAGCTACGCCGACATCGCCGAGCGAATAGGCAACCCAAGAGCCGTTCGGGCGGTCGGTATGGCCAATCGAAAAAACCCGATTGCCATCGTAATTCCATGTCATCGCGTCATTGGGAAATCGGGCGAACTACGTGGTTATTTTTACGGAATAGACATCAAGTACCAGCTTTTACAACATGAAAACCCTGTTCGTTTTGCAGAGCAGGGCGCTTTGTTCGGCAAATAACATTCCCAAACAGCGTACCTTCGCACCAAAATTTGCCCAACCATGACGCAAGTCCAGCCTTACCGACC
The DNA here is from genome assembly GCA_044378705.1 of Saprospiraceae bacterium. Classification (GTDB taxonomy): domain Bacteria; phylum Bacteroidota; class Bacteroidia; order Chitinophagales; family Saprospiraceae; genus M3007. The sequence continues at coordinate 25,356 of JBIPOY010000002.1, read as the reverse complement.
ACACCACAAAATCCGCATCGTCACAGCCGCAAGTCTTTTTGACGGTCACGACGCTGCTATCAACATCATGCGCCGCATCATGCAATCGAGCGGAGCAGAGATCATTCACCTTGGCCACAATCGGTCTGTTCAGGAAATTGTGGACTGTGCCATTCAGGAAGATGTGCAAGGCATTGCCATAACATCTTACCAAGGAGGCCACAACGAGTTTTTTCAATACATGCATGACCTGTTGAAAGAACGTGGAGCCGGCCATATAAAAATATTTGGCGGCGGCGGCGGCACCATTCTCCCCCAGGAAATCGCTTTGTTGCAAGCATACGGCATTACCCGTATTTACCACCCAGACGATGGCCGCGCAATGGGCTTACAAGGCATGATCAACGACGTGCTTCAACAATGTGATTTTCCCATAGGGTTTTCGATGGACAACGAATGGCAAAACTTGGAGGGGAAACACCCGACAGAAAGTTCGGCTTCATCGGTGGCCCGATTAATTTCCATTGCCGAAAACAATCCGGAGCTTTACGAGCAGGAGATTAAGCCCCTCTTGTCTGGTCGTGATGTCCAAACCCCTGTTCCGCCAGTGCTTGGTATCACCGGTACGGGTGGAGCCGGCAAATCCAGTATGGTGGATGAGTTGGTACGGCGCTTTCTGCTTGATTTCCCCGATAAAACAATCGCCATTGTTTCCGTTGACCCCTCCAAAAGGAAAACAGGCGGTGCCTTGCTCGGTGATCGTATTCGCATGAACGCCATCAATAACCCACGGGTGTACATGAGATCCTTGGCAACCCGGCAGAGTAATCTGGCGCTGTCCAAATACGTGCACGCCGCCATTGACATATTAAAAGCGGCACAGTACGACTTGATTGTATTGGAAACAAGCGGTATAGGCCAGAGCGATACAGAAATTGTGGACCACAGTGATGTTTCCCTGTACATTATGACGCCTGAGTTTGGGGCCGCAACGCAGTTGGAAAAAATTGATATGCTCGATTTTGCAGACGTGATTGCCATCAACAAGTTTGACAAACGTGGCGCACTTGATGCACTTCGCGATGTGTGCAAACAAGTACAGCGAAACAGGAACCAATGGGAGCAATTACTAGAAGACATGCCGGTATTTGGCTGTATCGCGTCTCAATTCAATGACCCAGGTGTAAACCAACTGTATCACCGCATTATGTCGTTGATCGCTCAACGCGCCGATCATTTTGCTTTGTCAACGGTTCCAAGTGTCAGTCAATCCGAAAAAATATACATCATTCCGCCCAATCGGATCCGCTATTTGAGTGAAATCAGCGAAAACAATCGAAAGTATGACCAGTGGGTAGAGAAGCAGGTGAACATTGCCCGACGCTTGTTTGGGTATCAGATTAGCCTTGATTCTTTTCATCCTGAAAAAGATGCCACGCTCATCGTCCACCTTTCAACGCTGATGGCTGAACTGAGAAAAGACCTGGACGGAGGGTGTCTTCGAATCCTGGAAGGATGGGAGGAGAAGAAAAAACGCTATACAAACGACGACTATATATACCTTGTCAGGGGCAAAGAAATAAAGGTTCAAACGACTTCTGAAAGCTTGAGTCACCTGAAGATCCCCAAAGTCGTCCTTCCCAAATGGTCAGATTGGGGAGAAATCCTTCGGTGGTGTTTGCAGGAGAATGTACCCGGTGAATTTCCCTATACCGCGGGGGTATTCCCTTTCAAGCGGGAAGGGGAAGACCCTACCCGAATGTTTGCCGGTGAAGGGGGCCCGGAGCGTACCAACCGTCGATTCCATTACGTATCATTGGGGATGCCAGCCATTCGTTTGTCCACCGCTTTTGACTCTGTGACGCTATACGGAGAAGATCCGGACCTTCGACTCGATATATACGGAAAAATTGGCAATTCCGGGGTGAGTATTTGTTGTCTTGACGATGCCAAAAAACTGTATTCCGGTTTTGATTTGTGTGATCCAAAGACCTCTGTTTCCATGACCATCAATGGCCCGGCAGCCACCATCGCAGCTTTTTTCATGAATGCTGCTATTGATCAACAATGCGAAAAGTATATCCGGGAACATCAGTTGGAGCACCTTGTAGAAGCCAGGCTCAAAGAGAAATTTGACAACCAAGGACGTCCACGCCCTCAATATGCAGGCAGTGACAAAGGGGACGGACTCCCGGTCGGAAACAATGGTCTTGGTTTGCTGCTGTTGGGCATTACCGGTGATGAAGTGCTACCGAAATCGGAGTATGAAAAAATTAAGGCGTACGCGTTGTCTTCTGTACGCGGTACCGTTCAAGCCGATATTTTGAAGGAAGATCAGGCACAGAACACCTGTATATTCAGCACAGAATTCAGCCTTCGGGTCATGGGTGATGTACAGGAATATTTTATTCAAAACAAGGTTCGAAACTTCTACTCGGTCTCAATTTCGGGATACCACATAGCTGAAGCAGGTGCAAATCCAATTTCTCAACTGGCATTTACACTCTCCAATGGTTTTACTTTTGTAGAATACTACCGATCCCGGGGTATGAATATTGATGATTTTGCCCCCAATCTATCGTTCTTTTTCTCCAATGGCGTTGATCCTGAATATGCTGTGATTGGCCGCGTTGCGCGGCGCATTTGGGCCAAAGCAATGAAACAGCTTTATGGGGCCAACGAGCGGAGCCAAATGCTGAAATACCACATACAAACCAGTGGTCGAAGTCTGCACGCACAGGAAATTGCATTCAACGATATTCGCACCACTTTACAAGCACTTTACGCGATCTACGACAATTGCAATTCCCTCCACACCAACGCATACGACGAGGCCATCACAACCCCTACCGAAGAGTCGGTACGTCGCGCAATGGCGATTCAATTGATTATCAATAAGGAATTGGGACTGTCTAAAAACGAAAATCCTTTACAAGGAGCATTTATCATCAATGAATTGACCGATTTGGTGGAAGAAGCTGTTCTCTCAGAATTCGACCGTATTACAGAGCGGGGAGGTGTGTTGGGTGCTATGGAAACCATGTATCAACGCGGAAAAATACAAGAGGAAAGTCTTTACTATGAAACCCTAAAGCATACAGGAGAGCTGCCCCTCATTGGGGTAAATACATTCCTGTCGAAAGAGGGGTCACCGACCATAATTCCAAGCGAGGTGATCCGGGCAGAAGAATGGGAAAAGCAGTATCAAATTGAAACGCTTCAGAATCTGCATATCACCAACGCACTCCAAGCCACCACGACCCTGCAAAGGCTACAAAAAGTAGCCGTCCAAAACGGCAATATTTTCGCAGAACTAATGGAGGCTGTCCGGGTTTGTTCTCTTGGACAAATTACCGCCGCACTCTTTGAGGTCGGGGGCCAATATCGCCGAAATATGTAACGCGATTACACTCCCGGCAAAATGTCGGGAGTGTAATAATTTTCAAATAAGCAATAATTTTTCAAAAAAACTACCAACAATCTTGATTAAATAAAAAAAAGCAATACCTTTGGATTTAAGTATCATTTTACCACCTAATCTCTTTACGTCTCATGATTTTCCCATTTGGTAAAAAAAAGCATCAACCTTCTCCATTTGGGGAGGACAATAAGAAGAGATCGCTTGACGAAATCGAGTCTGATTTGACCGTTTTAGGCAAGTCAGAGATGAATCGAGTAGAGGGAGGTAAAGAGACCAAAAGGTCGTTCACAGACTTCTCTGATTTGCGTGACAGTCTTGGTGGCACGATTCCGTTGTGAGCACCTCGGGCACAAAAAAACCCTTCACAGGTTACCTGTGAAGGGTTTTTTTGTGCCCGAGGTACGGTATAGGGCGAACCAGTTACGTTTTTTTTATTGTAAGTAGTTACCATACCAAGTACATCTATGTCTTTTACAGAAATTTGGCACCAACTATACGCGGGGCTGTTGGCAACCACTTGGCTAGAGTTTATCGCGGTAATATTTGGGATATTGAGTGTCCTTTTTTCTAGGACAGAAAATATCTGGGTGTATCCTACCGGATTGATAAACACCACTGTGTACATCTATTTAAGTATGGTTGCGGGCCTTTATGCCGAGGCGAGTGTGAATCTGTACTATACGGTTATGAGTGTTGTTGGTTGGGTTTTGTGGGCCCAACCAAGAAGCAAACGACCGTTGGCTATCTCGGGATCAACGCCCTTGGAGTGGCGCATTGCCTTGATTTTTTTTGTTGTATGTTGGCTGTTGCTTTGGTCTATATTGTCGCGTTGTACCAACAGTTCCGTGCCGCTGGCAGATGCTTTTGCTGCTGCGTCGGCATACACAGGAATGTGGTTGATGACGCGCAAAAAAATAGAAAATTGGTTCTGGTGGATGGTTACCAACGCAGCTTGTGTACCGCTTTACTTTTTCAAGGGATATGTTTTCACGAGTTTTCAATACTTAGTTTTTCTGGTATTGGCCGTCATGGGATACCGTACCTGGAAAGGGCGCCTTTCCTTATCGGGTGTTTATTCCTTAGGTAAGCCGTGAGTACGTGTTCAGAATGGGGAACAGTATTGAGCAACGCTCTAAAATACATCCTGAAAAAATCAGTGTCAAACGAACGAAACTCGATCGGACTGATTCATATCGCGAACAGATACTCCGATTGAACACGTGAATGATACATTCTATCCGTGATGGAATTTGCCATACTGTTACGTGAATACACGATACTCCGATTGAACACGTGAATGATACATTCTATCCGACCATTAGCCTGTAATTTCATTCATACGGAATTAGTTTATAGGTATAAATTGATGTGTCAATTTTTTCCAAAAAAGACTTTGAAGCAAATATCAGTAATGAAAAATCAACATATTTGTTAGATATTAAAACACTTGAGTACAACTCATTAAAGCGATTATCCAATTCAACATTTTGATATATGATTTGAAAAAAAAGATCTATCGTTATGTGTTTTTTTTCTGGAATATTATTGTTGTGGATAAAACGAGATGAATTCCAAAACAAATCAGGTTTTTGTTTAAAGAAAACATCTTTATTGAAAGAAGCATGATTTTTAAAAGATTTTTTATTTTTATTCTTTTCTTTGTGAGCCATTTCTACATTGTTTAATCCTAGCAAATCAATTGTTTTTCCTTTATAGGCATAAGCTGACCCACCAGCCATAAGTACACCTTGTGAGGGATAAACAGGCGATTGATTGAAAAATAAATTTAACATATTAGAGTTTTCCCGCCCTTTAACCGCAATTTCCCACTCCTGAATTACAGGAGAGCGATGTTTCAGGAAAATATCATAAATGGTACTCTTGGATATAAAAGTCGAAAGAATTAGAAAAGATATGGCGTTCAAGTAACTTAGGTTAATTTTAAAATATTGTATGAAAAATATTAAACATAATAATATTATAGGTGTCGTAGGCTGAATAAATCTTGAATAACCAAAATGATCACCTCCCGTATATAAAGGGATTATCAATGTTAATAATGTGATCCCAAAACATAAATAATAAGAGTACTGGGTTTTAAGTGTTCTGTCTTTCCAAAATTTATATAAACTTATGAATGAAATTGAAATAATCAATAAAATAATTGGATTGTTTATAAAACTTAAATAGATATACCGTATTCCAAATTTAAAATTATTGGTTATATCAGAATCAATTTTAGCGTAATAAGTATTTGGAAATGGAAATCCAAAATAAATTTTACGCCACAATATTAAAAACGCTATTGAACAAATAAAAACAAATAGTAGGGGCGTAATCAAATAAAAACTCTTCTTTATAGAGTTATTAATCATCATCATCTTAATATACATACTCACGATGAAAAACAATCCCCATAAAATTGATTCAGGTCTGCATAGCACCAAAAGTACAATAAGTAAACTGAATTTAAGGGTGCTTTTTACGGAATATTGCTCTGATTTACCATCAATTACGTGTAATGTTAATGCAATCAACAATGCACTCCACAATCCCGTTTCCATTAAGGATAGAACTGTCCAGGTAAAATAACCCGGTATGGCAAATATTAACCCTAAAAATAATAGAGAAGAAGGACTAATTACGCAGCTGTCTTTTTGATCACGATCAATATAACACACTACTTTCCACAATGCGTAAGAAATCAATACGGTATTTGTAATTAACAATAAAATTTCCGGATTTTGCTTTACAGAATAAAAAAACGAACCTATCAATGTCCAAAGCAATGACGTAAACCCCTCTACTTTTTCACTTCCAATATTGTAAACAAAGCCATGTCCATGGGCAAAGTTTCGCATATAGACCAAATAAATATTTGCATCGTCTATTCCAATCAAGGAGCGTCCATTTGTCAACCATGCTGTTAATGTTGAAAATAACACATAAACGAAAACAATAAATAGTTTAATGGTATTTGTTTTCACATTATTAGCTTGATACTATGTTATAGATTTTTAACCCGGTTATAGTCAACACAAAGTGGTTGTGAATTATAACGGATGAAGTCCATCTTTTGAGGTAACGGTTTGCTTGGCGGTAAACAACGGTTTGCCTTGCAACGCTTGAGCCAATGTAAAAAGGGCAAGAAGTCCGTACAACAATGACATAGCAATTGTTGCTTTTAAATTTTTAAATAGGTAAAATGAAAGTATCGGTAATACTTGTAAAGCGTGCATTCCAATGAAATGAGCAATTCTTGGATCGCCAAACTTTGTACTCCAATTTAAAATGGGAATACCGGCCCCTCCATCGGCGCCACCAATCGTATGGGAAAGCCTAGACCCCATTACAAAGCCTTCAAAAGAGAATACAACAAAAATAAATATCCCCAATCGTATTGCCCACACATAATACGTTGGCAACCCAGGAAAGTCATTCGTAAAAAAGAGGTAGCCTACATAGGCCGTATACAAGGTTACCAATGCGGCAGCCAGTGCCATAAAACTATACAAAGCAGCATATACCGGCGTGCTTACATTGAAATGTGATAATTGTCCTTTGCTTGCCTGAAAGGCAATGTAAACAATTTCAAAACCCAATAAATAAACAACCGTCCAATTAAATAAACCAATGTTGAAAGCGGGTAAATAATGGCAGTACCAAGCCATTGCCCAAGCAAATAAGCAGGTGGATAACGCAAATTTGAATGGTTTATACCACGCATTTACATTGTTTACTTGTGTATGTGTACCCTTGGTAAGCAATAAAAAAAAGATCGCCAAGGCCAAACAAGCAATACCATAATAAAACAATGTTTCGTTTCTTGCCTTGAGATGATACGCAAATTCAATCATACACTACAGCGTGGTTTTGAACGTAAAAGACTTATAGTCAATCAATAATCAGGTATTTGAATCACGCAACGTATCGTAAACGAGCACAATCAATCGAGCCTCATACTTTTGAGAAAACCCGAAAATATTGAAGCGGAATTTTGTCTTCAAAAAATGCTTTTCCGACAATAGCTCCGGCACAACCAATCGCATTGAGCGCTTCCAAGTCTGCTACACTGCTGATGCCTCCACTCGCCACCAACCGTATATCCGGGAACTGCTTGACGATGTCGCGGTAAAGGGCCAATGCAGGGCCGCTCAATTCACCATCCCGCTCAATATCCGTTACCGATACCTGACGGATGCCCATTTGGTGCATTTTGGTCAAAAAATCAAAAATACTGACACTGGTTTGCTCCACCCAGCCATGGACGGCTATTTGTCGGTCACGCACATCGGCGCCCACCAAAAAGCGCTCTGATCCAAATTTTTCTACCCAAGCACTGAATTCATCCTGCGCCAACAACGCCACACTTCCTACGGAAAAAAGCATGGCTCCGGCGTCCCACACTTGTTTGAGTGAAGGTATGGAACGCAAACCTCCCCCGTAATCAATTTGTAAACGGGTGCGCGCCGCTACTTCAGCCAAAATATGTAGGTTGGCAGGACGCCCACTGCGGGCGCCATCTAGGTCAACCATGTGCAAACGACGAATACCAGCCGCCTCCAACTCCTGCGCCAACTCCAAGGGAGAAGCGTCATATTCAGTCTTCTGCTCAAAATCACCCTGACGCAAACGAACCAGCTTGCCATCCAATAAGTCGAAAGAAGGAATTATATCCATATCAAAAATTTAAGTCTAAAGTAACTGTTTAGAGCGCGCGCGGTCTGGCCCCCAAAAGATCCATTTCCCGCCATACGTTGCTCATTTGTTTGACCGTAGCGCTGCTGCTGCCTGCAAAAATCTGCTTCGTCTCGCAATAAATGGCCGCTTTCTTGTCACAGACGCGACCAGCTAAGTAGTGACGTCCTACACAAATAATGCTCGTTTGCAAAAATAGACAATTTGCCCATCTACACAGACCACTGCATAAACTTAAAACGATCGAAGCCAATTTTTTTCTTTGTCGAATCCGATTCAAAGCAAAATACAAGATCTTTTTGCCGACAAACTAGGACGAGCAAGACAAATTGGGCCGCAAATTGGTGGTGTTGTTTACGATACGCCGCAAAAACCGAGAGCACCGAGCGCAAAGTTACTGCTCTCGGTGCTCTCGGTTTGTCAGATGGCTGCTGCTATTATTGTGCAACCAATACTTTTACACTTTTTAACTGCTCGTTTTCCAACGACACGGCATAAACACCTTTCGGCAACCGGCTGATATCCATCCGCAAGGTATATGATCCTGTTGGCATCTGCCAGGCATCCAATACCTGACCGGCTACATTGACCAACGTAACCCGGGCATCTGCGGTCAATGGCTGGTGTAAAGACAATACAGCGACTGCATTGGCGGGGTTGGGCGACAAATCAAAGTCAACCAAAGCACGGGGCTCATGGGTTCCCACAGCAAAAGGCTGCACCACAAAAACGCCGCTCACCAACCCTCCTTCTCCGTCGGTTACTGAAAAATTAAATTTATCCTGCCCGAGGTTCAAGCCAAAATCATAATAGCGTAAACCACCATTGCTGATGTCTGCTTGGGTAAATTGACTGCCCACTTCTGCAATGACACCATTCACCAACAACTGTCCGTGGGACGGAAGGCTCATCAGGGTGTATCGAAGGCCTGTAGGCGCCGTGTTCGGATCTTCCGCTTTCAATAAATTATCACCAATAGCAGCATTCGTGCCCGGAGCAAGCGTCAATGGATTGTTCGTAATCAACAATGGCGGATTGAGCGCAACGCTCGAGCAAATCTCCAGCTCAAAGGCAACCAACGTACCACCGGAACTAACCTGGTTGTCCTTGACCCTAAGCGTCCATACACCTGCCGATGATTCTCCATGGAGGACGTTCAGGGGTGTGGCGGGCTTGTAGGAAGCGCCTGTGTTGGGTGGAGGGCAATTAAACGGCCCTGTAGCACCGTCGTCTATTCCAATGTTGAAGTTGCCGTTGTACCCGGAACACTTGTCTTTCCACAGCAACACGTCCGTGCCGGATGGCCCGATCAGATGCACTTCTAAATCTTTGAAGAACGAGTGGGTGCCTTGTATTTTTTTGATGTTCACATCACTGATGGCACCACCGGTAGCCAGTGTTATCTTTGACTCAACCGTCGGCGTACCATTCGCCGTTATATTCTTGGGGACGTCGCTGGCCTCATGGGTGGCGCAACTTTGGACAGCCACTACAAACACCTGAACATCCGACCAAGGCGCTACACCGCAGTCGTTTTTGGGCCGAACTCGCCAGTAATACACACTTCCCTCTTGCAGGATAATAGGCACTTGGAAACTGTCAACAACAATATTTTGCCTAGAGGCAACCAATACTGCCGGTAAAAAGGAAGGATTGGTGGCCACTTCAACATCATATTGGTTGGCGTCGGGTACTGTATTCCAGTACAACGGGGGTTGTTGGTTTACACCGGCAGCGCCATTGATGGGTGAAGTTGGTGCAAAGGCTGAAAAATCGTTGTTGACAACCGTCAGGGTCACGATGGAAGCTGCCGCAACAGCGCCTGAATTTCCTTGTACCGTGAGATCAAAGGTGGCTTCAGGGGAATTACCCGGAAACACAACCGTCATAACAACACTGCCACCCGGTTGCACAGGATTCGGACTGAAAGTGGCTGTTGCACCGTTGGGCAACCCCACTGCGGTCAGTGTGATGGGATCCGCAAAGCCGCCCAACGAGGTGGTGCTGATCTGTGTGGTAAAATCAGCCGGGAGGCAAGCAAAGTCCTTCGGCAATGCCGAGCAAAGAGAAAAAGAGGGCGTTGGTTGCTCTATGGCAAACTTAGAATTTGAAATATCAAAGAAAACATTGTCTGCGGCTTCCACCCGTATTCGGTTGTTGGGCCCTACGTTATTGGGCACCTGAATGCAATATTTTCCAGTATTTGGCACACCAGCGGCCAAGGTGATGGGGTAATCTGTCCCATTGTTGGTGCTAAGTTTAATGTTTACGGTTTTGGCGTTGACCGGAGCATTGTTGGTATTGGCAACATCCCATGCGATGGTTTGAAACTCCCCCACCTTCCATTTAATATTGACGGTATTGGGGTAGGTCACGAGGAATGGACCTGCCAGACTTGTTGCGCGTAGCTCTACGGTATCCCAGGATACACCGCCACCGCCGGGCTTGTTGTCGCGTGCGACAAACACAAACGTAATGTCGCGGTTATAGGTCGGAAGCACCTCGGTAATGCTGTTGGCATTCGCAACCACCGTCTGAATACGAGGAAAGGAGCGAGTGGGGGTGGTGGTGGGCTCATACCAACGGAAAAGAGGCGAGTTGCCGGAAGGGCTACCCAGCGGACTGGTCGGGCCAATGTCAATCTCGTCCCAACTGTACGTCATGGAATCTCCATCCGGGTCAACAGCAGAACCCGTCAATTCAAACGGCGTACTGATCGGAATAAACGTCACCGGTGCATACGGGGTCGTCACCATCGGAGAGGTGTTGGTGGTAGTCTGGATACTGCCACAGGTAGCGCCCTCTTCAAACTCATAAAAACGGCGAATCTCTGCGATGGAGCAAGCGTGATAAAACAGTGCTGTTCCGCCACCGCCAATATTGTTGGAGCCACAAGCGCCGTTGTATGACATGATCGTACTGCCACTGCCTGGCTCACAAGCCGACTCATAATTAAACTGACTGTCTGCGCCACATTGGTTAAAGGTATGCCCTGATCGCCATTGGTGTCCAATTTCCTGACCTACAATCGCAAAAAATTCATCACCATAAGGAGGTCCATACCACGCGGAGCATCCACGGCCCTTAAACTGCGTGCAACACAATCCGCCGGCTACACCAATAGCAGGACCGCCCAAGTATCGGGCGAATACGTGTCCGACATCATATTTGTCCGGCGACCCTAAATTTTGAAGCATAATGGTCGGATTTTGACTCATCCAACCGCCGACATCGGTGCCGGTATAAGGATCTGTGACCGGGTCGAGGAAAATGATGTCAAATGACTCGGCAATGAGTTGCAAGCGAATGTTGATATCGCGCTCATAAATGGCGTTCAACTGGTTTGTAAACGTGGTAAGTTTTTGAAAAACCAGTTCTTTCGTGCCTCCATTGTCTTGTGAAAACTCGCCGGTGGCGGCACAAGCGAATTTAAAAACCTTTAAATTCACCGGAGATCCGAGCAACTTTTCTCCCGTTCCCGGTTGTGGGTCGGGTACTGAAAACCGCGGCAGAGACGCTTCCAGAATTTCGTCCGGGAGGGCAATTTCCATCCGGGTAGGTACCTGACCGGATCGAATATCGCGGGGCAAGTTGGTGCGGTCATACACCATGTAGTATTGATCCTGTCCCAGAGCCACCGGCTCAATGTATTCGATACCTTTGTCGGCTCGGGTAATCATGGCCTGAAAACCCCAACCGGGGGTAATGGTAATACGAACGTGAAGATCAGGCGTTTGCGTCGCTTCACCGGCATAGGTGCCAATTTCTGGGTGCAAAGCCTCCAAGGTGGCATCCATCACGCGGGTTTTTACAATCGAAAAGATTTCTTTTTTGCCGTCTGACAATGGTAATACCACCCGAAAAGCCTTTAGCCTTGCTGCTGCGGTAAATTCCCGTGGGGCATTCAACAAATAAGCAGCCATCTGCTGGTGGTCGAGCGTAAATGCTGCGTATTCCAGTGGCTCATATTGCCGGGCGGCGTTGCCTGTCAGGACAACTTCGTCGGGAGCAATAGAACGCCCCCAGTAGTCCGGGGCGTTTTGAGAAAAAAGGCCGGAGCTACAGAACCCCAGCGAAAGGTAAAGCGTCAATAATAGGCGCATGGTCATTGTTCTAGTTTTTATACAGTATGTATGCGTGAGCGATGGATGGATCGTCTGCCATGGAGTGCAAAATTCTGTTCTTTTATGTAAAGGTGTTTTGATTTTCGATACTTTGTCGAAACAAGACTATAAATGTTCACAAATAGCCTGTCAGCACATTAATAATGAGGCCCAAACCGAAGGTTCCCAGCAGTAATCCTAGGATTCGTTGCACGTTTCGGATATGATTGGGTGTCAGAAAACGACTTACCTTTTTGGCGGCCCACGCTTTCAGCGTATCTGTCAACACCAAGGTACCCAGCATACCGCCAAAAAAGACGGTAGTTTCTTGATGGTGCCAACCATTGGGGATTACCACAGCACTTACGATGCCCACCCAAAAAAAAAGAGTACCCGGGTTCACGGTATTGATCAGAAAACCGCGCAGCCACCAACGGTGATAAGCGTATTTTTTTACTATTTCGCCCTCTGGCGGGCGCTCCGTTGAAAAAAAACTGCCCAACCCATATCCCAGCAACAACATCCCGCCCAACAGCCCCATCCAACAACGAAATCCCTCTAGGGCAATAACGGATTCCAGGGTTTCTACACCCCACAAAATGACACCCAAAAAAATAACATCACTCGCCCATATACCTGCTGCCACGGCTATTCCAGCCCGAAAACCTTGTACAATACCAGCCTGTACCACGGCAAAGAGCAGTGGGCCAATTAGAAAACTCAATGAAAAGCCGAGTAATATTCCTTGAACAAGCATACGTGTGTGACGCAAATCTACGGAGCCTAGGCCTTTATTTACAAATTGACTTTTTTTAGGAAAAACAGCACCCTGTCCCCGGGATAAAACTAAAACAATGCCCTCACCTGCGCACGACCAACGTGCACCATTCTATTCAAGCCCGTCTTACGCCCTTCATACGTAACGCCCAACTGCACTGTCTTGGACATTTGGCGGTCTAGGTTGAGGCTCCAAAGATAGTTTTTCCCATCCTGTAACCCCTCCAACATGGAAAATGCCACCACAGAGTTGGCTACGCCAATGTAGTGAATGTTGGCAATGGTCACCTTGGCCCGCAGGGAGGTGCTGGCCCGAAAACCCTCTATATTGGGCACCGAAGCGGGGCTCCAGATAAGTTCTGTAAGCCAATCAGACTGCGCAGCAAATTCTTTGTCTCCAAGTGTATTTCGGCTGTTTTTCCATACAATAGCGGTGGAAAGACGAAATGCTCTGCTGGGTATCCAAGACAATTTTGGACCCGCCAGCAGCGCTTTTATCTCAAAATCACGGCTATCAAAGGCTTGGTTATCGGAAGACTTGAGGGTGTTTGATACATCTGACTCAAGGCTCCAGCGTAGGCCAAGATTCAGCTTGGCATGGATTGTCACATCTTGATTGCGACGCTGATCAAAACCCGTTGTAATGGCCAATCGACTGCGGGTATCCCCTTGTGCAATGCTGGCATCCCATTTTGGACTTCCTCGGTTGATAAAAAGGGTGTTTCGCCAGGCAGCCGTGAGCGTCACCAAGGAGCTATCGGGCAAACCTCCCAGTTGTAAGGGGTTCCACAATTGTATCCCAACGGCTTCGGCAAAAGTGCGTCGATTGATTTGGAGATTACTTTGCGTACCCAACCGGCTCAGCACTCGTTGCCAGGGCTGTTTTGGCTGTGTCCACAACAAACGCGGTTCAATCCGCAAACTTGGATTAAACAATACGTAGTTCGTTCGAATATAGTTCGGGGTAGTCACCGCCACCCGCACGTAGTTGGCTTGATCCTGAAATACCGACACCTCCATTTCATACACCTGTAAGATACTGTCTCGGTTCCGGTCTACCCAGGTATAAAAACCGTCGCCTGGATTTACCAGCAGATAATTGAATTCCACCTTAGGGCTTTGGCCTGAGCCCAGTTCATAATTTGACGTCAAGGCTAGGACGTTGCGCAGGGCCGTGAGGTTGTAATCCACTTTACAGAGGTAACTATTTTGTGGTTTCAGGGTACTGAGTGCTTGATTTTGAACTTGAAGTTGTCGTAAGGTGAGCACCCAGGAAAGGGTTTGCGTCTGCATTTTTTTCAGCGAGGCATTGTTCCAGCCACCGTTGAGGTTCAGTTCGTTTGCCACAGTACTTTTTTTGAATACCGCTGCGGACGGGGCGAAATCATTGCGCCGGGCAATAAACCCGCCCAACTGCCAAGCTCCACCATTTTTTTCCGGTGTCTGAAAATATACCCGCAAAAGATCATACCAAAAGCTCACACGACTCAGGGTATCGGCACCAATGGCCGTTCGAGCATTTTTTTCACGCTCTGCATAAATACCTGTTTTGAATACGGCTCGTTGCCCGGTTGCATCTTTTTTGAAAAATGTCCTAGAAAAATCTGCTTTGGGTCTATCAAATTGCGTCAGCTCCACCAATCCATCCGTCTTTAAAAAATTACGCTCAGCCGAAACCTCCCATCCTTTTTTTTTGAATAAAAACGAGGTAAAATGTCGGATTCCAGTGTAAACACCCCGCCGTTGAAAGGTTCCAAAAGAATACTGCACATTTCCCCATTGCTTGTTCTTCAAGGAAATACCCGCGCGACCGATTTGCTCTGCCACCGTATCGCGAAGGGCTTCGGAATTCCAATCTCTGGTGAATTCAGCCGAACGGTAGGGGTTCAGTGCCTGAAAAGCACGGGTAGTGCGTTCGTAATTGGCAGAAAACTCACCACGCCAGCGGCTTTCAACGCGTTCAGACTGTTTTTTTTGACCCAATACAAACTGTTGTTTCCAACGGATAATCCCTGCTGTTCCCACATTATCGCGATTGCCCAACAAGGAATACCGGTTGAGGTCGCGGTTGCTTAAGGCCAACTCCGCTGACAAGTGGGTGTTTTTGTATGGATTCAGGTCGAATCCGGCGGTCCATAGTTGACGCAATTCCGGTGCTATCAATTTCACAATCGGTTCGTAATTACCCGTCAACTTACACGTGATCGGGTCGGGAGGCGACCACTTGAATACCCTGCCATTCGCCGCCGTGGGCGCAAGTATGTAATGACCCTGACCGACGGCGACCTCGGTAAAGCGAACAGAATATCGGGCTGAATCAGGATTAGAACTATACATCAAGAAGGGGGTCGCCACCCCACAAACAACCGAATCAACAATACGATACAATACCCTCCCCGGATCAAAGCTTGCGAGGGTGTCTATGCCCGACGAATACGCATTGCGCAAATTATCGCCTGCATCAACCAAGCTTTGGCGTTCCGAAAGTGACAAAGCTTGGGTGCCAACGCTGTTGCGGGCATCCTGTTCTGAAAAAAGATTAAAATAAAAACGACTGTTTGCCCTTTTCCAATCCGTATTGAACGCAGCCGTTGAACGCAAATAGGTTTGAACAGCATATTCAAACTCAACAATAATGCGGCTATCCTTGGTAATAAACCGATGGGGCGTGAACACAATTTCACCCAAATTGTAGTCCACTACATAGTCATCTTCCAAACCACGGCGCTGCAGTTGCCCGTCAATATATACTTTCTCCGTACCGGCCAACACAATGATAAACCGCTCACCCTCCGTTCCCTGCAACCGATAAGGCCCTTGGTTTCCCTCTTGCCCCTTGATGATTTGGCGGGCAAACTTCCCTTTAGAAATGGCCAGGGCGCTCCTAAAATGGACCGTATCTTTTTGCACTTTGAAGGTAGATTCTACCATCGTTCCCTGTAACCGTTTGATATATTGGCTAAAATAGCCCACAGGTCGCGTAAGATCGTAGTCTCCTGCCGTTAAGATGGTCTGTTTACGTTTTAATTGGATAAAAATACGGTCAAACTCCTGCAATTGACGCGTCGTGCCGTCCGGTTGAAGGGGGATACTGTTGTCGGAAAGTGCGGCCCGTAGTTCAAGGTCGCTGCCCAGTTTTCCGTCTAGTTGCAGGTTTAGATTGGAGTTAAAGGTTAAGTTTTGACTGTTGCCAAAAGAGATGCCCCGTGTATAGGTACCCGACGACTTGAGTCCGGTGGTTTCCCAAGGCTTCTTTACCGGTTCATAGGGAGAATAGTCATACTCGATAGCATTGGTATTGACGCGTCTTCGAATGGCCACGGTGTCTAATCTGACCATATTTGCAGCAAAATCATACGGCATTACCCTGTACGAAACGGCGATGTACTTGCAGGAAGGGTATGCTCTTTTTAACGCTGCCGTATCAAATTGTATCCAGTTGTTGTGGAGAGAAAAAAGAGAACCCTCCAGCACGGTACCGTGCTCAAAATCAACAATCAAACCGAGTGGTGGCGCCACCGTGAGGGTATCAAGCCGTTGAAACGGTACAGACGCATCCAATACTTGCAGACGCTGGTTGGAGAACCGGTTGAGTACTTGCGCCTCTACCATCCCGGAATACAATCCGAAGACGACCAATAATATGACCCGCAAGGCAAACAATTGTCTGATATTCAAAACATTGATAAAATCAAAGAGATGGCGTAACAGATCTGCTTTCAGTTGCCTGACAAAGCACCGCGGTTGTTTTTTCGAAAATCAACCGGCATCTCACCCGTCACACGATTGGCCATGAAGGGTTACTCTTGGTTGAACAAAGGCTTTACCACAGCAGAATCAATGGCCGGAACTGCGGGAGGCTGTGTTGGCCGGGAAGGCCTAAGACGCGAAAGTGAATCCTGGAGCGCTAGTTGTGCCTCGGCCAAAAGCAAAGAATCTACTTTTTTTTCCACTTTCAGGTACAACTGCTGCCAACATTCTGCCACTTTCTTTTTCGTGAAAGCTTCTATGCGCTCATCTACTTTATCAGCTACGATTTTCTGAGTGTTTTTTACACAGCCTAGCGTGGTACATCCAAGAAAAAGCCATAGGCCCAAACAAGCGTTTTTGAAAAAAATCCGCAATGGAAAAAGAAAAAAG
Source organism: Saprospiraceae bacterium (assembly GCA_044378705.1). Taxonomy (GTDB): domain Bacteria; phylum Bacteroidota; class Bacteroidia; order Chitinophagales; family Saprospiraceae; genus M3007. The sequence continues at coordinate 8,238 of JBIPOY010000002.1, read as the reverse complement.
TGAACATTCATGGGCAGCAGCAGCAAGCGAAAAATTATTTTTTCAAAAAAATAAAAGCAAAAATAGACCACATTCATTCAATACGTTGAAAAACAATACAATTTCAATGGACAAATCACTTATCAATATGTTTGAACAAAAAAAAATAGCGGTACCTATTGTAAAATTTCAAAGACGCTGTATCTTTGTCGCATCAGAAAAAAGAAACAGTATACTTTTTTGATTTTCGATCGTTCTATCATTTGCATATTTACGCTTTAAAAGCGTCAACATAAGAAGTTTTCATTTGGTTTTTTGGGGTTATACAGGGTGCTACCAGTTTCTGGTCGGTGCCCTGTTTTTTTGTATTTCTTTTTTATCCTGAAAACATACAACCAAATGTTGTCAACACCAACCCAAATCCTTACCTTTGCAGCGCAATGTAGCATTTGCCTACGAAAGAGGGAACCAAAAGTTCCCTCTTTCGTTTATAGGTACCTGACAATCAAATGGAATTAACAGAACGCATCAGCCTATTGCTGGAAGAGAAGTACGCCACCGACGAATTGTTCGCCGATTGCTTTACCGTGGAAATTGAACTTAAACCGAACCAAAGACTGTATGTCTTTGTGGACAGCGACAGCGGGTTTACGTTCGAAAGATGCCAGAAACTAAGCCGTTATTTAGAAAGTCACCTGGATACCAATGGATGGTTGGGCGAAAAATACCTCCTAGAGGTAAGCAGCCCGGGTATTGAACGATCCCTGAAATTTCCGCGGCAGTACCATAAAAATATCGGCAGAACGCTATTGGTCACCTTGTTGGACAAAACCCAGCATTCCGGCACCATCAAATCCGCCGACGACGTTCAGGTGGTGCTAGAAAATACCATCATCGAACGCGATGAGAAAAAAAAGAAAAAAGAGGTGGTCGTGGAAACGCCCATTCCTTACCCTCAAATCGAAAAAGCTGTGATAAAACTTGGCTTCTAATGCGCCTTGTTTGCTCCCCAATACCTTTGAACAACTTCACCTCACACCCATCATTATTCAACAACACACAGAATGGTCAATCTAGTTGATGTATTCTCCGAGTTTAAAACCGGAAAAAACATAGACCGCCCCACCATGGTGCGCGTATTGGAAGACGTTTTTCGCACCCTGATTAAAAAGAAATACGGTACCGATGAGAACTTTGACGTGATTGTCAATACCAGTACCGGTGACTTGGAAATTTGGCGCGTACGCGAAGTAGTCGCTGATGGCGAAGTAACCAACGAACTCTCCCAAGTGAGTATCGCTGAAGCCCATGCCATTGATGAAAGTGTGGATATCGCAGATGAATGCTACGAACAACTTTCTATTGATGATTTTGGCCGCCGCGCCATCATGGCCGCCCGACAAACGTTGGTATCCAGAATCATGGAACTGGAAAAAGACGAAATCTTCCGTAAATACTCCGAACGCGTTGGTGAAGTAGTGGTTGGTGAAGTCAACCAAATCATGAAACGGGAAATTCTGATCTTAGACGATGCCACCAGCAACGAACTGGTTATGCCTCGAACAGAAATGATCCGTGGTGATTTTTACCGAAAAGGTGACGTGGTGAAAGGGGTGATCAGTAAAGTGGAAATGCGCAACAATGTGCCATTTATCATGGTTAGCCGCACAGAGCCCGGATTTTTGGCGAAACTGCTGGAAGCAGAAGTCCCCGAAATCGAGGATGGTGTGATCGAAATTAAAAATATCGTCAGGCTCCCCGGCGAACGGGCCAAGGTGGCCGTGGAAAGCCATGATGAACGTATTGACCCCGTTGGTGCCTGCGTGGGGATGAAAGGAAGCCGTATCCATGGCATCGTGCGCGAATTGCGCAACGAAAATATTGACATCATTAACTACACCACCAACCTGTCGCTCTACCTACAACGCAGCCTTACGCCGGCAAAAATTACCACCATCGACATCGATCACGAGCGCAAACGCGCCGCCGTGTACCTCGATGCCGATCAGGTAAGTTTGGCAATCGGAAAATCAGGCAGCAATATCAAACTCGCAACCAAACTTACCGGCTACGAGATTGATGTGTATAGAAATCAGGCGGAATACGAAGTGGACGACGTAGATCTCGACGAATTCAGCGATGCTATCGAACCATGGGTGATCGAAGCCCTCAAAAATATCGGTTGCGATACCGCACGCCAAATCCTAGAACTTAACGTGGAAGAATTGGTGCGCCGTACAGACTTGGAAGAGGAAACCATTAAAGATGTATTCCGGATCCTGGCAGAGGAATTTGATGAAGAGAAATAGGCCACAAATTCAAGCCGCTTTTTATTCAAAAATTCCCCGTCTTTTTTTATGTACTTTTGCAACCTGAAATTTAATCTTTAAAATTAAAGGCTTTCTAAAATTCTCACTCCCAGCGGAGATATATGCGTTGCCCCCGCTAACGCACCATAAATCAACATTTTCAATTAAGCAGGAAAAACCACTGCATGGCAATTAAACTTATCAAGGTAGCAAAGGAATTAAATGTCGGCCTTCACACCATTGTGGAGACCTTACACAGCAAGGGTTTCCCGGGCGTGGAAGAAAAACCGACGGCTGACATCAGCGACGAAATGTTGCTCGTGCTCCAAAAAGAGTTCCAAAAAGACCTGGCTATCAAACAGGAGGCGGACAAACTTGCCCGACCAGTCCTAAAAAAGGAACCTGTCGCAGGCGCTATTACTGTTCCTGTACCAACGGTAGTACCACCAGCACCCCCGCCGGTGGCAACGCCCGCTCCGGCTGCACCGCCTGCCACAGTACCTGTAGCGCCGCGCCCGTCTTTGTTGCCGCCCCGGGAGTCGGTAACACCGCCGGTACAGGCTCAACCCACGCAACCCAAAAACGAAGAGCCCTTCCAAATACCCCGCGAACGCTCTGCACTTCGCGTAGTCGGAAAAATTGACCTGGATAAACCTAAAAAAAGTACCCCCCCGCCGCCGCCAACCCCGGCGCCGGAAGCGCCCAAGCCAACGCCCAGTGTTCGCGAAGAACATCCCGCTGCTGTCAAAAAAACAGTAGCGCCGCCGCCTGCTAAAGAAAAAAAGGCTCCTGTGGTCGAAGTCACGCCACCGCCAGTCCCCGTTTTGCCGGCAAAGCCTGTCGTCGCTGAAACGCCTCCCGCAGACGAACTCATGCGCGCTGATACGCCAACCTTGCGCGGACTGAAAATTTTGGGCAAAATTAGCTTGGAAAAACCAAGGGTGGCCTCTAGTAACAACAACAGGAACGCCGGAAACAACCAAGCCCGCCCTGATCGCGGCGGACGACGTGATGATCGCGGTGGTACTCAAGGTGGCCCCGGCAATCGGACGCAGTCAGGCCCCGGCAATAGAAACCCTCAGTCAGGGCCCGGTGGTGCCCGACCCAACACACCTCCTGGTGGCGCTACCGCCTCTTCAAGCACGGATGACGCCAACCGCCACAAAAGAAAAAGAAGAAAAGTTCAACAACCCGTCACCGCAGAATCGCTACAAACTTCTATCGCCAACAACCAAGGTGAGAAAAAAGGAAGAGGACGCGTTGATGGTACCAAAGAGGTATCCCAAAAAGATATCGAAAACCAGATCCGCCAGACCATGGCGCGGTTGGGGGCTGGCGCCAGTCGTAAACGACAGAAAATCCGACGCGATAAACGCGATGTCATGCGCGAACGCGCTGAAAAAGCCGAAATCGCCCGCACAGAAAGTGATAAGGTCCTCCACGTTACAGAGTTTATCTCTGTTTCTGATTTGGCCTCTCTCATGGATGTACGCCCGGCCGACGTCATCAAAGCTTGTATGACGCTGGGAATCTTTGTCTCCATCAACCAACGCCTCGATGCAGAAATCATCGAAGTCGTGGCCAGTGAATTCGGATTCCAAGTCCAATTCATCTCTGCTGAAGAACAAGTGGAGGTTGAAGAGGAAGTGTACGATGACCCTACTGATTTGAAACCTCGGCAACCCATTGTTACCGTTATGGGACACGTTGACCACGGTAAAACATCCCTGCTGGACTTTATCCGATCTGCTAATGTTGCCAGCGGAGAGGCCGGGGGTATCACGCAGCACATCGGCGCCTATGAAGTACTGGTGGGAGAAAACAACAATAAAATCACATTCCTTGACACTCCCGGTCACGAAGCCTTTACAGCCATGCGTGCAAGGGGTGCCAAAGTAACAGACATTGCCATCATCGTGATTGCAGCCGATGATAGTATTATGCCACAAACCCGCGAAGCCATCAGCCACGCACAAGCGGCCGGTGTCCCCTTGGTGTTCGCCATCAATAAAATTGACAAAGCAGGATCTGATCCCGAACGTATCAAAAACGAACTGGCTCAAATGAACTTGCTGGTGGAAGAATGGGGTGGAAAATACCAAAGCCAAGATATATCCGCTAAAAAAGGCCTCAACGTCGATAAACTCCTCGAAAAAGTGCTCCTTGAAGCAGAGCTCCTCGAACTCCAAGCCAATCCCAAACGCCGTGCCGTTGGTACTGTTTTGGAAGCTTCCCTCGAAAAAGGCTTGGGCTATGTCGCTAAAATTCTGATCGAAAACGGTACCATCAACAATGGTGACCCCATCATCGCCGGCGAATACGCCGGTCGTGTGAAGGCGCTCTTCAACGAACGTGGTAAAAAAGTGAAAAGTGCTGGCCCGGCTCAACCCGTAATGGTGCTCGGCTTGCCAGGAGCACCGCAAGCCGGTGAAAAAATTAAGGTGGCCGCTTCTGACAGTGAAGCAAAAGAAATCGCCAGCAAACGCGGACAAATTATCCGCGAACAAGCCAACCGAGCCAACAAGCGTATCTCGCTCGAAGAAATCGGTAGACGACTCGCTTTGGGCAATTTCAAAGAACTCAAACTCATCGTCAAAGGCGACGTGGATGGTTCTATCGAAGCCCTTACCGATTCGCTTATCAAGCTCTCGATGGAAAAAATTCAGGTCAATGTTATCCACAAGGCCGTTGGACAAATTGTGGACAGTGACGTCATGCTTGCCTCTGCGTCCGATGCCATCATCATTGGCTTCCAAGTACGACCATCGCTTACGGCACGCAAACTCGCAGAAAAAGAGGGCGTAGAAATCAAACTCTACTCCATCATCTACGAGGCCATCGAAGAAATCAAGGCCGCTATGGAAGGAATGCTCGAGCCGACCAAAGAAGAGGAAATCATGGGCCAAGTGGAAATCCGAGAGGTGTACAAAATTTCCAAAGTCGGTACCGTGGCAGGTTGTATTGTGCAGGAAGGCAGGGTGAGCAGAAACCACTACATCCGTATTATCCGGGATGGTATTGTGGTGTACCCAGCCAACAGCAACCAAAACGCTGAAATTGCCTCCCTCAAACGCTTTAAAGAAGACGTTAAAGAAGTCAAAACCGGTATGGAATGCGGTATCACCATCAAGAATTTCAATGACATCAAAGTTGGTGACGTGATTGAATCTTATGTGGTCAATGAAGTAAAAACCAAACTCTCCTAATACAATATAGACAGTATTCGGAGCAATATTGAAAATCCCCCGTGACGAGCGCAATGCTCAACACGGGGGATTTTCTTTACATAAAACTTCGGAAAACTACTTTTTCGAAGTTACTTCAAAGGTATTAAAAACGTTTTTCCGGGTATTACTCGATCCTCTAAACCAAGTCCATTCAACCAAGCCAAAGCAGCAGGATCAACTTTATACAAGGTCGCAATGGATTGGAGGGTGTCCCCCGGACGGGTTACATATTTCTTAAATTGGGATGAATTGTTTTTCGCCGTGTCACTTTCTCCTGCGGTCACTTTTGGACCCAAGGACACTTCAATTCCGCCCCCTTGGTCATCTTTTTTTACCTTATCCATCGGTAGGCTATCATTGACTACCTGGCTCGGAGGAACATCGTCAAAATACTCGTATCCTACCGTTTTGAGGGACATTCCTTGTGTATTCAACGTGTCTGTGCTTCTGTCTTCCGCTGGGTTGTCTAAAAAAAGTACCTTCACTTCGGTCATGGCAGCCAATTTATGGAGCTTTCGCTGGTCCACCACTTTGTTCTCAGGTACATAATGCCGCGATGAGTCTAACATGACCCCCTTGGCGGACGAGTCGGTCACTTTTTCAGGAGGTTTTTGATACCAAATAACCTGGCATACCTTAATTTTATCAGGATCGACAATGTCATTCCATGCGATAATAGAGTGAATATCAACACCGTAAGTCCTGGATATTCCCATGAGATTGTCGCCCCTTTGAACAACGTGGTACCCATCACCCAATTTCTCCGAACAACGGATCAACAATGGCTTGCCCTCGTACTGATACACGATAGGGTCTTTTATTTCACTAGAATCGGTATTCACAACAGCCTTGTCAACGGCAGGTTCTGTTTGATCGGCCATACTTGTTTTTTGGAGAGCTTTTATAACCACTGATTTTCCGCCATCCAAACAGGTTTGTAGTATATAATCCTCTATATTCAGGTCATTAACCCTGTCAATCATCATTTCATTTGCCAATGCAATGGCACTACTCGATCCGGTTTGATCAACCGTGAATCCAATGGACGGAATGAGCTTGATGTCGGAACGTAAACTACTGCCTTTGATGACCTCCCCGTGAAAAGAATACTCTGTAAGACAATGGCGTACGGCCGATCCCTTGAAGTAAACTGCCGTTGGTGAGCCTGAAACAGCGAGGTTTTTATCAGTTTCTTTGTGCAGGGTATCAAAGGCGAAAGAACAATATTTTGAACGAATCCAATATTTGGGGCCATTTTGTGCAATAAGAATGGCGGATCCAATGGGTGTAAGCCAATACCCTCCCTCCTGACGTTCTACAACAATTGTCACCTCGCGATCTCCCTTATTTATCGCAGAAACCAATCCGTCACTCATCTTCAATTTGCTACACAATAGGGCTCCAGTAGGCAACTCAGACGCGTACTGACCAGCACCGTCGGAAATAAAGATATAGTTTTCCAGTGCGTTGGGATGCAGGGAAAACGCTGAAACAGGGTTTTCACTTTTCTCATTGGGGTAGGCAAAGCGAAATGACAACTGATTCATGCAATCTCGGTCAAAAACGACGTACGTGACGGTGCGGGCAGACACCCACTGCGTCAGAATCATCATGGAAAATACTACGGCAATTCGATTCATAGCAAAACATTTAAAGGTGAATGGGTTCTTCGCTTGGTAAGGCACTAAGTCTGAATAACCTATTAACGTTGGGTACTGTAAAAAATTTATATGCAAGGTTATAGCATAATTTTCAAATTGCGAAAATAATGGAGGGCTTTCCGCTCAGCATGAAGTCTTACACTATTTTTGCAGTATGAAAAAACCGCTTATATTGGTTACCAACGACGATGGCATTGTTGCACCCGGTATCCGTGCGCTAGTAGAGGTGGCTGCACAAATGGGAGAGGTGGTGGTGGTCGCACCCGACTCACCTCAAAGCGCCAAAGGCCATGCCATCACCATTCATGAGCCCCTTCGACTCAAAAAAGTGAAGGTGTTTGAAGGTATAGAAGCATGGGAGTGCTCCGGCACACCCGTAGATTGCGTTAAATTAGCCAAGCACGTTGTGCTGAAAGACCGCCAGATTGATTTATGTGTTTCCGGTATTAATCATGGCAGCAATGCAAGTATCAATATTCTGTACTCCGGAACTGTATCTGCAGCCATGGAAGCGGCACTAGAAGGTATCCGAAGTGTTGGTTTCTCTTTACTGGACTTTAGTTTCGATGCTGATTTTAGGCCCTCCCAACCATGGGTTCGCCATATCATTTCTTTTTTACTCTCCCGTCCTTTTCACCATGGTCAATTGCTCAATGTGAACATTCCCAAACTATCTGCCGACAACATCAAAGGAATGCGTGTCTGCCGCCAAGCAGATGCTCGGTGGGTAGAAAAATTTGTCGAAGGACGTGACCCCAGTGGCCATCCGTATTATTGGCTCACCGGTGAATTTATCAACACCGACCACGGATTGGATACGGATATTTGGGCATTGGAAAATGGCTATGTTTCAGTGGTTCCCTCCATGCACGATTTGACCAATCACGAAGCGCTGAGTTCCATTTCAGCATTGAATCACAATACTAAAGAAGCCATCATATCATGTTAAATCGCAATGTTTTGTGGATTGGGCTGCTACTCGGGCTGCTTGTTCCTACGCTCACCTACACCATCCTTTTTGAAATATTTTCCTTGCTGGAAATCAAGGGTGCCGCCAGCAGT
>JBIPOY010000111.1:0-9120 GCA_044378705.1 Saprospiraceae bacterium | reverse complement strand
TTACCTAGGCCGTAACGTTGGTAGGAAGGTTATCTGGGAACAGTCGGCGAAAAATACAACGCAAAAAACCAACCTTAACGTGTTCAATTCCGGCTGCTGTCATTCATTACACCCTTAGTTTGGTGAAATGTGTAAAGTAAGCTGACGTCATTTTTTCCCAACTGAAGTTGTCAAGGGTATATTGCTTGGCCTGACAGCCGAAATTATGCCCCCAGGTGGGGTCTTTTTCTAGGATCGAAAGGGCTTTCAACCAGTCAGATACCGATTGAGCAGGTACCAAACAACCATTTTTCTGGTCTTGGATGGCTGCTGTAATGCCCTCCAAGTGGGCCGCAAATACGGGTAATGTACGTAAATTAGCCTCCAAGGCAACCAAACCAAAGCCTTCCATGTCCCCTGCAACGGGAATATTGGGCATCATAAATGCGGTACAAGCAGTCATTATTTGTAGGATGTCTGTAAAGGGAAGTTTGCCCAAATGCAGCACTCTTTCGCGAATTCCGGGGGACTTGAGCAGTTGGCGCAGGTTGTTTTCATCGGTGGGCATCCCAAACAACAAGGAGACCTGCTTTTGAATTGGAGATGGCAAACAATGCAACAGAAGGTCTGATAAGGAGTGGTTTGTACGGTAGGGCCCTATGATCACCACTTGATAATTTGCAGGAAGCAGAGGTAATACCGATCGAATAAACCATGAAAACCCCTTGCGCAATACCGGACGTCCCAACAGGAGTAGGTTTTTTTTCCCCGATAACAGTGGTCGGTACTTTTCTTCAAACACCCGCTTGGCTTGCTCATCGGGTTCAAACGTTGCTATGTTGTGGTCAACACCATTGGGGATTACCACTATTTTGTCTGCATGCATGCCACGCTGGATACAGGCATCCGCAGTCGCCCGACTTACGGCTATGATGGATTGAAACCGGTTGAAACGGGGCAGTATGTACCGTTGAAAAATTGAATTTGGAAATACAACATCCAAACCGTGCAGTGTAACCGTGCGCACATACCCGGGGAAATCATTCTTTCCCGAACAGAACGCTGCTGCCAATCCATCGTTGAAATGCAGCAGGGTAATGCCCGGGTGCTGTCGGAGTTGTTTTCGTATGCGTTTTTTTAACGTCCAGAAAAAGCGAAATTTACTTTCAGACGCTTTCCAATGGAGGAGGTGACACCCTGTATGCTGTTGCATTCTTTGTGTCAATTCGTAACTTTGTTTTTCCATCCCACCGATAGAGGGTGGGTATTTGTGCGTGATGAACAGTATTTCCATGCTCACAGTTGAGGTGGGGTAGGGCGCCGGTAGAAGTAGATAAAGTACATCAAAAACCCCAAAATGATCCAGCTCAATTGCCGTGCTCTTCGCAAAATCGAGGCCGTGATCCAAATGGTGTTTCCTGTAATTCCAATGATTGCAAGCATGGTTTTGTTGCCATATTCTTCGATGCCAATTTGGGCGGGTATGAAGCCGCCGATTGTTTTGAATACGATTACGCCCATATCAACCAAAAGGGCTTTGGCGATCGTTGTTTTAATGCCTAAAAAAAGTAAGATAAAATAAAATTCAAGGGATCCTACGACCCAGTGTAAGCTGCAAGCCAGAAAAGAAAGGAACATGCCCCGCCGATTGTCTCGGTAAAACATGCGCAACTCTTGCCACAATTCCAACAGAAAAAGACGTGCTTTCAGGAGTTGATGTAAGATTCGCAGGTGATGAAAAATCAAGCGCAATAGATTCCGGAATACCCTGATGGAAGGCAGTGCCAACAGTACTGCCATCATCCCGATAACGGCCACCAACCACCATCCGTAGTGGCTATATGGGGTGTAATCTTCAACGGAAAGGCTCACAAACCACACACCCGCCACCGAAAGCATCAACAATTGGCTGAGGATGGTGATGGCTCGGGAAAGTAAGATGGAATGTAGCGCTGAACGTTGGCTGATGCCATGGTTGGTGAGCAGGTATATTTTGGTGGCCTCCCCTCCTACAATACTGGTGGGGTTCAAAATGGCTACGTTCTCCCCCACCATACGGATCCAAAAGAGTCGCCAACCTGAAATTTGGACGCCATCCTTGGGTAAACAATAGTGCCATCCCAAGGACCCCAGCCACGCAGATGCAAACGTGGTGACGAGCAAAATTAAAAAGTTGAAACCTACTTGTTGTATGGATGCTATAACGCCCGACCAGTCCGTTGCCCGGACAAACAAGCCCAGAAAAACAAGTACTACAATCAGCAGGCTTATTTTAAGGAATATTTTCATGGCAAAATGGGCAAGGATGTTCTTTTTGCCGCAGCCAACTGCGCCATATCTTGAAAATAGATGTCCGCTAGATCATCCCAACGGAAGGCCTGACTGTATCGCAATGCCGCCCCAGCAATTGCTTGGTGCAGCATTTTGTCTTGTAGCAACGTGTCAATTCTGGCGACGTAATCCGATGGTTGGTTTGGACTACAAAGAAACCCGTTCTCTCCTTGCGCTATAAAGTTTTTAGAGCCTCCGCCATCGGCAATCACACAAGGCAGCCCGGAAGCCATCGCCTCCAACACCACATTGCCATAAGATTCTGAAATGGAAGTAAATACAAATACGTCAGCACTGGCATATAGTTCCGAAAGGCGGTGGTGATCTACTTTTCCTGTAAAAATGGCATTGGGCATTCGCCGCTTGCATTCTGACAAAGCTACGCCGTCACCCACAATCAATACCGTGTACGCCAGTTGCCGCTCTTGTAGGTACTCATAAATGCCAATCAGTGTTTCTAAGTTTTTTTCCCACACCAAACGACTGGCAAACAAGATCACAGGATGATCGTTTCCGGTGGTCTTTTTTACCAGTGTCCGATTCCTTTTCAACGGCGTAAACAAGGCAGTATCAATGCCCCGCTGCCACAATTGCAGTTTGTTGGACGGCACATCCCACGACAACAAGGCTTGCTTCATTTCTTCAGAAGGAACATATACCCGGTCGCAACGGCTGTAGAAGGACCGTTGCATGTTGGCGGCCATTGATTTCAAATAGCCGGCAACGCGTGGACTCGAGGGAAGGTAATAATCTATGTAGGAAATAAAATGGGTGTGGTAGATGGTGAGCACCGGAATTTGGTGCCGATTGGCATATCGCAGGGCAAAGGATCCCAGCAGCGAAGGCGTGGCAATGTGGATGACATCCGGTTTGAATTGCGCCAACTTTTTCCGGATCAGTGCCCCCGAAAACCAAGGAACGGCCATCTTGTAGGTCTGGTTGATCGGTATGGTGACAGCAGGGATGCGCAGACACTCATGCCCTTCGATGGAGTGTGGACCCACGCCACAAACAAAAAAAAATTCAAAGTCGTCTTTGGGAATCCGATGAATCAGCTGAAACATGGTGCGGGAGGCACCGTCAAAATCTTCGATCAGGATTTCCGCAAAAAAGGCAATTTTTACTTTATTCAACAAAGGTGAGTGCTTTTTTGATAGAGTGGCACCACAAAGGTACACCAAATACCCTATTTTTGAGCCTAAAAACATCCGAAGTGCAGCCATCCATTTTTTTAATTACCCCACCTTTCACCCAATTGAATACGCCGTACCCTGCTACCGCTTATCTGAAAGGTTTTTTAAATACCAAACAGGTGGTTTCGCGACAGGCAGATTTGGGGATTGAGGTGATCCTTGCCTTGTTTTCCAAAGTGGGGCTGACGGACTTATTCGCCTATATAGCTGCGTCAAACGGTGATTTTTCAGAGAACGCGCAACGGATCATAGCGCTACAGCACCACTACATCAACACCATTGATGCCGTAATATTGTTCCTCCAAGGAAAAAACCCGACCGTCTCCCACCTGATTTGTCAGGAGGGCTTTTTGCCGGAGGCTTCCCGTTTCAGTCAGCTGGACGATCTCGATTGGGCTTTTGGTTCCATGGGTACGCAAGACAAAGCCAAACACTTGGCCACTTTATTCCTCGAAGATATTTCGGACTTAATACAGGAATGTGTTGACCCGCACTTTGGTTTCAGTCGTTATGCCGAAAGATTAGGACGCTCCGCCAATCATTTTGATGGCTTGTATGATGCCTTACAACAGGAATATACCTACGTAGATCAGTTGTTAGAGCAGGTTCTCTCCCGGCACATGGCTGCGATTCAGCCGGCGTTGGTGGCCATATCGGTACCTTTTCCAGGCAATTTATACGCGGCTTTTCGCTGTGCGCAGTGGATCAAAAAAAACTATCCGGGTATAAAATTGGCCATGGGAGGTGGTTTTCCCAACACTGAATTGCGCGCGCTGTCTGAGCCTCGGGTTTTTGACTTTTTTGATTTCATCACCCTCGATGACGGAGAGGCGCCCATAGAGCATTTGCTGGAATTTGTGGCGGGAAAACGTCCGATTGAACTGCTGAAACGGACTTTTGTACGGGTGAATGGCTGTGTGGAATACTTCAACCTGAGTTTGAGCCGTGATTACAAACAAGCCGAAACAGGCACCCCTGATTACAGCGATTTGCTGCTGGATCACTATATTTCTGTCCTAGAAATCGTCAATCCCATGCACCGGATGTGGAGCGATGGCCGCTGGAATAAACTCACCATGGCACACGGATGTTACTGGGGTAAATGTACCTTTTGTGATATTTCACTTGATTATATCAGCGTGTATGAGCCTCAAACAGCGGCCTTGCTCTGCGATAGGATGGAGGAATTGATGGCTCAAACGGGTCAGAATGGCTTTCATTTTGTAGATGAAGCGGCTCCTCCTGCACTCATGCGGGCGCTCGCGCTCGAAATTATTCGTAGAAAAATCACGGTTTCATGGTGGACAAATATCCGTTTTGAAAAAAATTTCTCCAGCGACTTGTGTATCCTGCTCCGCACTTCAGGCTGCATCGCGGTATCGGGAGGTTTAGAGGTGGCATCTGATCGCTTATTAGCACTCATTCAAAAGGGGGTTACCGTGGCACAAGTGGCGCAGGTAACCCGTAATTTTACGGATGCGGGTATCATGGTACACGCGTACCTGATGTACGGTTTTCCTACCCAAACCGCCCGGGAGACCATTGATTCGCTTGAAATGGTGCGGCAAATGTTTGAAGCGGGTATATTGCAGTCTGGTTTTTGGCACCAGTTTGCCATGACAGCCCACAGCCCTGTGGGCATGCATCCGGAGCGTTTTGGCGTCCAAAAGGTAACAAATAAGCCCGGCCCATTTGCCAACAATGACCTGGTACACCTTGATCCCACCGGAGCCGACCACGATGCGTTCAGCTATGGTCTGAAAAAATCGCTCCTCAATTTCATGCACGGTATCGGATTGGACTATCCACTCCACGATTGGTTCGAGTTCAAAGTACCGCGTACCGTGATCGCACCCGACTTCATCGCCAAGGTATTGGAGGAACCGGAATCTTTTTCGGTAAAACCCACGGCAAAAGTTGTTTGGTTGGGTTCAGTACCGACGCTTACGACGCTCACCAAAACAAAAAAAGGGAAACAATGGGCCATGGCCACGCTGACCTTTCAAGACAAACGAAAAACGGTACAAATCAACGTGGATCGTGCACAGGGGGAGTGGCTTGCCGGTATCTTATCCGTGTTGTCCGTTGAAAACACGGACTTGCTGACCTTTAGTGCCGTAAAGTCGCACTACGAATCAGCAGGTTTGGAAGATTTTGAATTGTTTTGGTACGGAAAATCTGTGAACGCACTCCGTGTGATAGGGTTGTTGGCATTGTAAGGGGGCTATTTGATCAGGGCACGGACAACTTTGATGTCATTTTGCAATTTCTCATTCTTGGGGTCGAGCAGGGCCGCGGCCTCCATATCTTCGACAGCCCCTCGGTAATCGCTGAGGTTGTATTTAGCGATACCTCGGTTGTGTAGTTCACGGGGAGTTTTTCCCATGTCTTTGAGGACAACATCAAAATCTGCGATGGCGGCGGTATATTGCTTGTCCATCATGTAGGCATATCCTCTGGCGGAGAGGATCATATACTTTTTTTCGGGTGCGTTGGGCAAGGCCATCAGGTAGTCGGCAATGGCTTCCTTGTATTGCCCTTTTTTCTCGTACGTAATGCCCCTGTTAAAATACATTTGCCCTTCTTTGGGGTGAGCGGCAAGCCCTTTGGTGTACACGTCAATGGCCTTGTCAAATTCGCCTTTGGATCCATAGCAGTTGCCCAATCCATTGAAAACACCCTCGTTTTTAGAGCCCAAGGCTTGTGCTTGTTCCAAGTCTTTTTGTGCCGCTTCCAGCTTTCCGATGCGACCGTAGTAGTTGCCACGTCCTTTATAGCCTTCCGCGGTGGTCGGATAATGCCGGATAACATTGGACCACAAGGTTTCATCGTTTTGCCAAACCCGGGTTTGTTCCCGGGTGGCCATAAAAAAATAAACCATGGCGGCAGCAACAACCACCCCCAGTGGCAAGCGCAGTTTTACATAACGCGGGTTGTTCCACAGCGCATAAGCGCCCATAGACAACATGAAAAAACTCCCCACATACGGTAGATAGGTGTAGCGATCGGCCATGATCACGGAACCCACAGACACAAACTGCAACACAAAAGCGACGGTTGCCAGGTAAAAACCCATGCTGAAAAACGCTATTTTTGTTTTGCGCAGCGACCACCAAGCACCGCCCAACATCGCCAAGGCAATGACGGGCATCGCATAATATTCACCGGGCAACAGACCTTGTGCATTTAACGTGGGATAGGCATAAAATGTGGTCAATGGGTACGGAAAAAACAACTTATACCAATACATCACAAACCCATACGCGGCAAAAATAAAGTGATTGGCGGTTGAAAAAACCTCAAAATCGGCGACAGCACCTCCAGACTGTATCTTGTAGGCCAACAATCCAAAAAACAACGACAGCCCGAAAAATGGTATTTTCTCTAAGGCTGTTTTCCAATGTAATGTACCGGCTTGTATCAACTTTCCTTCATAAAAGTCTATCAATACCAACACGAGCGGAAGTGCTACCGCCATGGCCTTTGACAAACAGGACAATACAAACAGGCCAAGGGTCAGTACATACCAATGCAACCCTCCCTTGCGCTGGTAACGCAGATAGGAGAGCAGGGCAGACATGAAAAACAGCACATACAAGACGTCTTTTCGTTCCGAAACCCAAGCAACCGACTCCACGTGCATGGGGTGGATACCAAACAGCGCAGCCGTCAACACACCAACTTGCCAGCGTTTTCCGCTCATGGAAAAGGCAAAGAAAAACACGAGGAGGGTGTTGGCCAGGTGCAGCAAAATATTGGTCTGAATGAATGGGCGGGCTACCGGTTTATCCCCCACTTTTTTCGCCTTGAAATTCAGCGAAAGGGAGTACATCGTCAACGGGTGGTAATTCAAGGAAACGGGCTCACGCCATATTTTGGCTTGGTTTTCAGCGCCCGGAAAGATGAGCATGGGGTTTTCGGTCACATAGGTGGGATCATCCCAGTAGGTAAAATCGTTTTCCAAAGCCGGTTTGTACGCAATCCAAGTGGCAACAAGTACAAACACCATGACCCCGATGGCCTTTCCCCAAACTTCCCAGAAACCTGGTGTTCCTCCTCGATTGGTTTTATCAGCGACTTTAGCAGGTATTTTGGTTGCTTGTACTTGTTTTTTGGCCATAACGATGTGTTTTATTACAACTTAGAGGCGACCACCTCAGCAGTCACGGGTTGGTAGATTACGCCATTACAACATCTCCGTACATTTCAGCCTTCAATTTATGCACCTTTTCACTGTGCAAATATTCCCCGTAGGTCATGTATTGGTCGATCAGGCCCTTTGGGGTGATTTCGATGATACGGTTGGCAACAGAGTCTAAAATATGATAATCGTGCGACGTAAAGATAATGTTTCCGGTAAATTCCTGCATACCATTGTTCAAGGCAGTGATTGACTCCAGGTCTAAGTGGTTGGTTGGCTCGTCTAAAATGAGAAAATTGGGATTGGCAAGCATGATTTTTGACATCATACACCGCACCTTCTCACCGCCGGACAACACCCCTGAGCGCTTGAACACTTCCTCGCCACCAAACAGCATTCGGCCCAAAAATCCACGGATAAACGATTCGTCTTTGTCTTTCGAAAACTGACGCAGCCAGTCCATCAGGTTCATATCTTGATCGCCTGAGAAAAATGCGCTGTTGTCATTGGGGAGGTATTGGGGCGAAATGGTTTGGCCGTATTGGAAGCTGCCTTCAAAATCGGTATCTTCTCCGGAAAGTATGTTGAACAGGGCCGTTACCGCTTGCGCATTGCGGCTCAGGATGGCAATTTTTTCGCCTTTGTTGAATCGTAGGTACATATCCTTGAGCAGGAGTTCCCCTTCATTGTTTCTTTTTGTAAGGTTTTGCACCTCCAGGATGATGTCACCGGGTTCGCGTTCGGGTTTGAAAGCAATGTATGGGTAGCGGCGGTTGGACACTTGCATGTCTTCCAAATTCAGCTTCTCCAGGGCTTTTTTCCGGCTCGTTGCCTGTTTGGATTTCGAAGCATTGGCAGAGAAACGTGCGATGAAATCCATCATCTCTTGGCGTTTTTGCTCTACTTTTTTGTTTTTATCGGCCATTTGACGCGATAAAAGCTGGCTGGTTTCGTACCAAAATGTATAGTTGCCGGTAAACATCCGGATTTTGCCAAAATCTACGTCAACAACATTCGTACAGACCATGTCCAAAAAGTGGCGGTCGTGGGATACCACGATCACAATATTCTGGTAGTCTGCTAAAAAATTACACAACCAGTCTGTTGTTTCGGCATCCAAATCGTTGGTCGGCTCGTCCATGAGCAAAATGTCAGGAGCGCCAAACAGCGCTTGAGCCAAAAGTACTTTCACACGCTCTGAACCGTCAAGATCTTTCACCAATTTATAGTGATACGATTCATGAACCCCCAAATTACTCAGCAATTCTGCCGCATCGCTTTCGGCCATCCATCCGTTCATTTCCCCAAACTCCCCCTCCAACTCTGCCGCACGCAAAGACTCCGCTTCTGTCGCATGGGGGTTGTCGTAAATCGCATTCTTCTCCTTCATTATCGCATACAAATGACCGTGTCCCATGATGACCGTATCCATCACGGTATGTTCGTCAAATGCAAAGTGGTTCTGGCTGAGCACGG
>JBIPOY010000441.1:0-3131 GCA_044378705.1 Saprospiraceae bacterium | reverse complement strand
TCCGTTGTCGTCCACCACCATGATCGGCATCAATTGGCAGGAAGGGGCGATGCCCGCGACGCCATGGCTGTTGTCGTTGAGCGCGGTTGCGATCCCGGCAACGTGGGTGCCATGTTGTCGATCCGTGCCGGCCATGACGTTTGTCGAATGGGTGCACACATTCCAGGGCTTAAAAATTTTGCCTTTGAACTCCGGGTGTTCGGTATCTAAGCCGTCGTCTATCACGGCAATCACCATTTTGGCATCGCCGTACGTACTTTCCCAAGCGCTGTACGCCTGAACCGCCTCAAAATACCAGCTGTTGTCGGGATTTTGGAAACCCGGGTCACCGGGTATGCGGTGAGATTGAAACAGGCTTTCGTGCCAGACCAACATTTCAAACGCGGGCAGTTTCAGCGGAATTTCTCCGATGAGATTTTCGCGGGCATCGTCCGGAATTTGTATCTGCAATCGAAATGTAAGCGTATCGTAGTAAATAATTCGGTATTCATCGGAGGGGTAAGCCTGTTTAAACGCTGCTGTGAAGGCTGGAATATCTTTGTTTTTTCCAATCAGCGCAATGTTTAAGCGGTTGGAAACGATCGTTCGAATACTGTCAGGATCTAGGATGACCTTACGTTCGTCAATCGGAATGATTACCCCGGGGTATTTGGGCAGGATTGACATTTTGAGACAACCGCAACGCTTAAAAAGCAAGGAAAGCAACAGTAGCAGTAACAACAGCAAAAGAGCGCCCAACAGCCATTTCAACCAGTTCCAGTTCCAGTTCCAACCGCGCCGAGGGGGTAGGGGAGGAGGGGGTGCGAAAAATGTCGGCTCAGGTACTTCCGGTGGCGGCTGTTCGGGAGGCACTTCTAGCGGTTGCTCGATGGGGGGAGGTTGCACTGGAATGGCCACGGGTATGGCAGCCGCTTCTATTGGGAGCGGGTTGAGTCCCCGATCCAAATTTTTACTGAAGAGGCTGTCTTGTTTGGCATCTGCAAAATTAAAGCCCCAGGCCGCCAATACGATTTGGTCGTTTTCAACAAACAGGTGACTAAAATCGGGTATGGTGAAGGCGAGTTGGATGAGTTCTCCCCAATTTCTGTCTTCCAAGAGATCAGATCGAAGGAGGGTCCCGGAGAATTGGTGTAATGCACCTATTTTGGTATCGAGCAAGGCCTTGTAGCTCGAAAATGCCGGTTCCGACAGGGTAGAAAGGGGAACTGCATTTCTGGTCAGCTTGTCGCTCAGCCAAGAGATATCCTGGTGGCTTCCTCCTTGTGAATGGGGTTGCGCGAGCAAAGCGGCGTACTCCTCGCCCATTTTTATGCGCAAATAGGTTTGAAGCCTTGAATAGGTATGGTAAACCGGTTGGCCTTGCCAGACAATGGGTTTGTAGCGTTGGAGTTGAGCGGTGAGTAAATGGAGCATTGCCATGGTATAGGGGAGAGAGGGTCATTAATCAACCGAGAATCGAATGGTATTGATGTTTTGCAGCAGGACGCCCAGTTTTTTATTGCCCTCCACATCGTAGGTTGGAATATGACAGTTGGCAACAAAAGACACCTTCATCAGGTCACGCCACCGGCGATACTGCCTGATGACCGGCACATTTTTTATGGCATCCTCGTCCGGCGGCGATTTTGACAAGTTTTGATTCAGATGATCTACGTCTTGGAACAGTTTGTTGAGCGCATCACCGGAAATAGACATGAAAGCGCCTTCGTTGATAGGGAGTTCTAAACCAAGTTGATTGGCTTTGCTGGTGGCACTTATTTTTTCTTTTTCATTGTCTGAATAGTACGCCCAACCGGCAGAGTTGACGTATTCATTGATGATCGAGGCGCTGATGTCGGCGATCATTTCTTCCGCCTGATTGACCTTGTCGTATCGATCTACATAGTGTTTGATATGATGAGCGATGGTATTTGCGATCCCTTGTCTTACAAAGTTACGTTTGATGTTATCCAGTAGTTTGGCGAGTGCCGGCGGAGAAAATCCATCGTGAACGAACGGTTTGAAGTTGTCTTGATTCAGGCATTGGCTGAACCACCGTTCACCCAGTTCTTCAGCGAGGGCGACGGAGTTGTTTTTGAGTCTGTTCAATTGGCCATAGAACAACTCCTGAAGGTCGATGCCTTTTTCTGTAAAAAAGCTGACAACGTCAGCGGCATCGTGTCGGTGATAGGTTTGACGCAAAACCTCAATGTTTTCCTCGTAAGAATTGTGGTTGCTCAGCGCCGGGCTTGACTCGCGGTAAAAGACATATTCGTTGAGGTTGGAGTTTTCAATCAGGTGTACAGAGGTAAGTCTTTCGTGGTAGAAATTATAAATATCACGCTCTGAAATAGTCAGGGTACGAATAAATCGGCCGAAATTGAACGGGTTTTTACTGAAAACATCGTTCATATTGGCATGGATTTCAGCACCTATTCTGGCCGCTTTTTTAATTTCTTCGTCTGCTTTGTCGTTGTGATGGCGGTATTCTAACAATTGTATTACTTCTTGGAAACACCCTTGCAGGAGCGCGACAAAACGGGCTGTTCTGAGGTTGTTGCTAGAGACCTCCGTCAGGTTTTGGATGATCAGATCACTGCCGTCTTTGTTCATATCGGCGGCTTCGCTCCAAGCGACGACAGGGTTATCGAAATGTTCACGGACAAAATCGGATTCAAGAAAGGAGCTACTCAGTTTCTCGAGGTAGTCGGTTGGGTCGGAGAAATGATTCCGGTAGTTTTGGTCTGCATGGCCTATTTCACGGCCGGATTCAGAGTATCCTTTGAAGGTATCTTTAGAGTGAATAAAATCGCGTAACAGGTAGAGATTTTTGAATGTTGGCGTGCGGGTTGTCCACTGATCGGGCCAGTTATTGCTTTTGGTAATGATCTCATTTTGAAAAATTGTCACAAATCGTTTGGTCCATTTTTCATGCAAGTTATTGGGGCGATCGTTGGTTTCGTTGAAACGAAGGTCGTTGTTGAAGAAAGTAAAAATGATAAAGATGGGTGGGATAGGGGAGTTTAGTAGCGATTGTTCCCTTTCTTCCGGTGATTTTCCGATGTAGGTTTCTATCCAGTCGTTGAGCAACCTTGGGATATATTTCACCTCTATTTTGGCGTCTTTGTTACAAAAGAGTAGGTTGCTGATGA